>DASXMT010000295.1:0-6618 GCA_036495505.1 Acidimicrobiales bacterium
CATCACCCGATAACGGCGATCACGTCACCCGTGCCGACGGAGTCACCGGGCGCGACCCTCACCTCCGAGACGGTGCCGGCCACGCCGGCGGTGATGTTGTTCTCCATCTTCATGGCCTCGAGCACGCACACGGTCTGTCCCAGTTCGACCTCGTCACCCACGGCGACGGTCACCTTGACGATCGTTCCTTGCATGGGCACGGCCACCGTCCCTGAGCCGGTTGCGCCCCCGGCGGCCTTGGGTCGCTTGGGGCCAGCAGCTCGAGGGGAGGCGCCGGCAACCACCACGTCGCCAAGGTCAGGGACCCACAGCTTCACCTGGTAGCGGCGGCCGTCGACCTCGGCGGTCACGTCTCGCAGGACCTTGGCCACCGGCTCCCCGTCCTCGACCGTCGCCGGGTCGGGCTCGGGGGGGACATCGGCAGTGATCGAGCTCAGGTCCAGCGTCTGCTCCACCCAGTTGGTCGAATGGGTTGCCGCGGCAAAGTCTGGGTGGGACAGGATGGCCACATCGGCGGGGAGGGTCGTGGCCACGCCGGTGATCACCGTCTCCCCGACGGCCCGCAGCATCCGACGTCGGGCCGCTTCTCGATCGTGGCCCCACACCACCAGCTTGGCCACCAGGTTGTCGTAGAACTGGCTGATGGTGTCCCCCCGGCCGTATCCGGCGTCGAGCCGGACGCCCGGTCCTCCGGGGGTGATGAACTCGGTGATCGTGCCCGGCGACGGGGTGAACGCGCCACCGGTCGGGTCCTCGGCGTTGATGCGCACCTCGATGGCGTGGCCATCCCGGGCCACGTCGTCCTGGCCGAACCCCAGCGGCTCAC
Organism: Acidimicrobiales bacterium; assembly: GCA_036495505.1. Classification (GTDB taxonomy): domain Bacteria; phylum Actinomycetota; class Acidimicrobiia; order Acidimicrobiales; family RAAP-2; genus DASXMT01. Next base: position 827 of record DASXMT010000295.1, read on the forward strand.
CCGACGCCACCCGGAGCTGCCACTCCACCAGGTCGAGCCCGGTGACCAGCTCCGTGACCGGATGCTCCACCTGGAGCCGCGTGTTCATCTCCAAGAAGAAGAATTCGCCGTCCTGGTAAAGGAATTCGACGGTGCCGGCGTTGAGGTAGCCGCAGGCCTCGGCCACGCGCACGGCCGCCGCGCCCATGGCCCGGCGGATCTCGTCGGGGAAGTCCGGCGCCGGGCTCTCCTCCACCAGCTTCTGGTGGCGGCGCTGGGCCGAGCAGTCTCGCTCGCCCAGCCACAGGGTGTTCCCGTGCGTGTCGGCGATGATCTGCATCTCGATGTGCCGAGGCCAGGCCAGGTACCGCTCGACGTAACACTCGTCGCGTCCGAAGTAGGCCAATGCCTCGCGCTGAGCCGACTCCAGTGCCTCGGCGGCCTCTCCCGGCGCTTCCACCACCTTCATCCCGCGACCGCCACCGCCGAAGGCGGCCTTGATGGCTACCGGCCATCCGGCCTCATTGCCGAAGGCGATCACTTCGTCGGGCGAGGTCAATACCTCGCTGCGACCGGGGACGCCGGAGACACCGGCCTTTTCCGCTGCGTGCCGGGAACTGATCTTGTCCCCCATCACCTCGATGGCTTCGGGCGGGGGGCCGATGAAGATGACGCCCCGGTCGGTGATGGCCCGGGCGAAGTCGGTGTTCTCCGAGAAGAAGCCGTAACCGGGGTGTACGGCGTCGGCCCCGCTCTTCTCGATGGCCTCCAGGATGGCTTCGGTGTTGAGGTAGCTCTCGGCCGCTGTCTGGCCACCGAGGGCGTACGCCTCGTCCGCCAGTCGAACATGGAGCGCGTCCCGGTCGAGCTCGGAGTAGACGGCCACCGTGGCCACCCCCATCTCTCGACAGGTCCGTATGACACGGACCGCGATCTCTCCCCGGTTGGCGATGAGGACCTTGTTCAGCACGCTGGGCCTTTCGTATCTGGACGATCGACGGTCTCTCTCCCGTCGACGAGCGCTACAACACTGGCACGGCCCGTAGGGTACGTGCCATGCCGGAGCAGAGCGATGGGCGGGGGGCAGACCCGATGCCGAGGGCAGACCCGGTACCCACGGTGGTGCCCGGCCCGACCGGCACCCGGTTCGCCGAGGTGCGCTGGTTTGAGGAGCTCGACTCCACCAACCGGTACCTGGTGAACGAGGCACGGGGTGGCGCCGGCGAGGGCCTGGTGGTGGTGGCCGACCACCAGAGTGCCGGCCGGGGCCGGATGGGAAGGCGGTGGGAGGCGCCGCCGGGGGCAAACCTGTTGGTGTCGGTCCTCCTCCGACCGCAGCTTCCCCTCGCCTCCCGCCATTTGGCCAGCGCCGTGGTCGCCTTGGCCGCAGGCGACGCGTGCGCCGCACTCGGTGGGCTGGTGGTGGACCTCAAGTGGCCCAACGATCTCCTGGTCGGCGGGCGGAAACTGGCCGGGGTGCTGGCCGAGGCCGACCTGGGCAGTCAGGGTGCTGAGGACCCGTCACCCATCGTGGTGGGTATCGGCATCAATGTGGCCTGGCCACCCCCGTCGAGCGGCGATCGACCCACACCGGAGGGTGCCTCCCCGCTCCCAAGCGATCTGGGCGATCTCGCCGATTCGGCCACGTCGCTCCTGCGGGAGTCCGGCCGTCCCGTCGATCGCGCCGAGCTCCTGGATCGTCTGCTCGCCGAGCTCGAGCCTCGGGTGAACGCCCTCGACTCGCCCGAAGGAAGGAGCCGTCAGGCCGCTGACCTGCAGTCCCGGTGCTCCACCATCGGGGCCCGGGTCCGTGTGGACACGGCCGAGGGCACCATGAACGCGACGGCGACGGCTGTCACCGCCGAGGGGCACCTCGTCGTCGACGTCGACGACGAGGGGCCACGCACAGTGGTGGTCGGCGACGTAATCCATCTGCGCATAGCCTCCGAACAGGAGCGCGGCCCCGAGTAAACTCGCCCGGTCATGCGTCTTCTGGTCACCGGCGGTGCCGGCTTCATCGGGTCGAATTTCGTCCGTTTCTGGGCCGATCGGCATCCTGACGACGGGGTGGTCGCCTACGACGTGCTCACCTATGCCGGCAACCGGCCCAACCTGGCCGACCTTGAGTAGAGGATCTCCTTTGTCGAAGGCGACATCGGGGACCTGGACACGGTGGCAAAGACCCTGGAAGACCGGCAGATCGACGTCATCGTGAACTTCGCCGCCGAGTCGCACAACTCGCTGGCCATCCTGGATCCCACCCGGTTCTTCCAGACAAACGTGATGGGGACCCAGACCTTGTTGGAGGCGGCCCGCCGCCACGGTGTCTCCCGGTTCCATCACATTTCCACCTGCGAGGTCTACGGAGACCTGGCTCTCGACAGCGACGAACGGTTCACCGAGGAGACGGCCTATCGGCCCCGTACGCCCTACAACGCCTCCAAGGCCGGTGCCGACCACGCCGTCCGGGCCTACGTGGAGACCTTCGGCGTCCCGGCCACCATCACCAACTGCTGTAACAACTACGGGCCCTACCAGTTCCCCGAGAAGGTCATCCCGCTCTTCGCGGCCAGAGCGCTTGATGACCAGCCCCTGACCCTCTACGCCTCGACCAAGAACCGACGCGAATGGCTGCACGTGGACGATCACTGCCTGGCCATCGAGGCCGTGCTCCAGCACGGGGAGGAAGGGGAGACCTACAACGTGGGCAGCGGAGTCGAGGCCAGCATCGAAGAGGTGGCCGACGCCGTCCTGGCCGCCACCGGCCGCCCCTCCACGCTCAAAGAGATCGTGCCCGACCGCCCCAGCCACGATCGGCGCTATCTGCTCGACTCCGCCAAGATCCGGCGCGCCCTGGGCTGGGAGCCCACCATCGACTTCGCCGAGGGACTGGCCGAGACGGTCACATGGTACGCCGAGCATCGCAGCTGGTGGGAGCCACTCCGCGACCGGGCCCCGGTGGTGGAGGGGGCATGGTCCCCGAACAAGCCGTGACCGCCCCTCGGCGCGTCCTGCTCAGCGGGGCCAACGGACAGCTTGGCCGGGACGTCCAGGCCGTGCTGGCTGGTCGCACCCCCGACGGGGGCGATGCCGGGTCGGCGGTAGCGCTGGCCGCTGCACGGGCTGTGGGACCGCCCGATGAGGTCAGTGTGCTGGCCACCGACATCGACACCGTGGACGTCGCCGACGCCAACGCGGTCGACGAGGCCTTCGACGGATTCCATCCTGATGTGGTGATCCACGCCGGGGCATATACAGCGGTCGACGCCAGCGAGTCCGACCCCGACACTGCCTTTGCCGTCAATACCGAGGGCACCAGGCACGTGGCCGAGGCCAGTGGTCGCTTGGGCGCCCATGTGCTCTACATCTCGACCGACTACGTGTTCGACGGCGATGCCGATCGTCCGTATGTGGAGGGGGACGCGCCCAATCCCCGATCGGTCTACGGCCGCTCGAAGCTGGGCGGCGAGATCGAAGTGGCCCGGCATTGCCCTGGCGCAAGCGTGGTGCGTACGGCATGGGTGAGCGGGGCTCACGGGTCCAACATGACAAAGACGGTGCTGGCGCTGGCCGCCGGCCCCCAGGGCCGACCGCTCAGGTTCGTCGACGATCAGCACGGCAGCCCCACGTTCACGGCGGATCTGGCCCCGGCCATCGTCCGGTTGGCCCTCGAGCGACGCTCGGGGACCTTCCATGTGACCAATCAGGGCGAGACGACCTGGTTCGGGTTTGCCCGGGCCGTCCTCGTTGCCGCCGGCCTTGATCCCGAGCGCGTCGAGCCGATTGCCACGGCGGAGCTGCATCCGCCGCGCCCCGCCCCACGACCAGCGAACTCGAGGCTCGACAATTCGGCATTGCGGCTGGCCGGGCTGCCCCTGCTCCCGGTGTGGAACGATGCCCTGGCCCGCCTGGTGTCGGTGTTGTCGGTCGGGACTGATACTCAACCAGTTAAGGGAGCGTCTTGACCGGAATGCGCCACGTACGACAGATCGCCAGCAAGGCTGCGTCCGTACCCCCTGAGTCGGAGACGAGCACCTCGGGGGTGGGCGACGCGGGAGCAGGCAAAGGGGGAGCAGGCGCCGGACCGGACGGCATCACGCCCGGTGCCGAGAGACCCGACGCCCACGTGGGACACGGAGGGGCGGCCGCTCGGGTCCTCCCGCACGGCCGCGTCCGCGTCGTAGCCGTCATCGGGGTGGGCTATGTGGGGCTTCCCACTGCGGCCACGTTGGCCCACCTCGGGCACCGGGTGACCTGTGGTGATGCCGATGCGTCGAAGATCGAGGGCCTGAAGCAGGGGCACATCTCCATCGTCGAGGAGCACCTCGAGGAGTTGGTGCACGAGGGCCAAGCGGCCGGCCGTCTCAGCTTCGTGACCGGGGCCTCCGCCGCCGTGGTCGGGGCCGAGTTCGTCTTCTTGTGTGTTCCCACACCCCAGGGAGATGACGGCTCGGCCGATCTCTCCTTCGTCGAGTCGGTGGCCGCCGAGATCGCCCCGCACCTGGCTCCCGGTGCAGTGATCGTGAACAAGTCCACCGTGCCGGTCGGCTCCACCATGGTGGTGGAGCGTGTCCTCGGACGACACGATGTGACCGTGGTGTCTAACCCGGAATTCCTGCGGGAAGGCACGGCGGTGGCCGACAGCCTCCATCCCGAGCGGATCGTGGTGGGGGCGGCGGATCAGGCCGCCGCGGCCAGGGTGGGCGAATTGTTCTCGGGCACGCACGCACCGCTCCTGATCACCGACGCGGCCACGGCAGAGACCATCAAGTACGCCTCGAATGCCTTCCTGGCCACAAAGTTGAGCTTCGTCAACGCGGTGGCCGGCCTGTGCGAGGCGGTCGGCGCCGACGTCCGGGACGTGATTCTCGGCCTCGGCTACGACAGGCGCATCGGGTTCGAGTACCTGCGACCGGGCCCGGGGTGGGGCGGAAGCTGCCTGCCCAAGGACACGAGAGCTCTCGTCCATATCGCCCGACAGGCCGGTTACGACTTCTCGTTCCTCGAAGGAGCCATTCAGACCAACAACGAGCAGTTCGTCCGGGTGGTCACCAAGGTGAAGCACGCCGTCGGGGGCTCGTTGGACGGCGCCACCATTGCCGTGTGGGGTCTGACCTTCAAGGCCGGCACCGATGATCTCCGCAATTCGCCGGCCATGGAGATCGTTCTGCGCCTGGTGGAACAGGGTGCCGACGTCCGGGCCTACGACCCCACCATCCCGGTGCCGCCCGGCCAGGCGTCCACGCCGGTGGTGGAGTTCGAGGGCCCGAGCGACATCGAGGTGCGTGCCTTCCCCGATGCCTATACGGCCTGTGCCGGTGCTGCCGCAGTGGTGGTGCTCACCGAGTGGGACGAGTTCCGCTGGCTCGAGTTCGAAAAGGTGCGGGACGCGATGACCTCGGCTGTCGTGGTCGATGCCCGCAACCTCTTGGATCCCGCCCAGCTCCGGCGCATCGGGTTCGAATACGCCGGCATCGGTCGACGATGAGGATGCGAGCCGTGGTCACCGGTGGGGCCGGCTTTCTCGGTTCCCATCTCTGCGACCGGCTGATCGAACGGGGCGACGAGGTGGTCTGCGTGGACGACTTCTCGACCGGTCGGCGCGAGAACGTGGCCCATCTGGCGGACAATCGGGCGTTCACCCTGGTGCAGGCGGACGTATCCTCCGAGCTCCCCGTCGAGGGCGAGGTGGGTGCCGTCCTGCACCTGGCCAGCGCCGCCTCGCCTCCGGACTACCTGGAGCGACCCTTGGAGACCCTGGCCGTGGGGAGCGAAGGAACCCGGCGTGGCCTGCAGCTGGCCCAACGATCCCG
>DASXMT010000296.1:0-4929 GCA_036495505.1 Acidimicrobiales bacterium
CCCCGACCACCCCAGACCCACCGTCCACCAGCCAGGCCCCTCACCGACCCACCAACCACCGACCAACCAACCACCGAGCCACCGACCCACCGACCCACCAACCACGAGACGAGGAGACGACATGACCCTCACCACCACTCCGACCCTGATCTACCGACCCGACGGCGAGCCCGGGTCCGAACCGCTGTCGATCACCCCAGGCCCGACGTCGCTGGCCGGGATCCGCATCGGGGTCATGGAGAACGCCAAGCCCAACTCGGATGTAGTCATGGGACGGGCGGCCGAGGTCATGGCCGCCCGCGTCGGCGGAACGGTCACGGTGCTCACGGGCAAGCGGCTGCCCAACAGCGCTGAGTTCGATAACGCCAAGGGCGACGAGATGGGCATCTCCGAGGGCGTCCTCCAGCTGTTGAAGGAAAAGGCCGACGTCGTGATCACCGGTGTCGCCGATTGTGGGAGCTGTAGCGCCTACACGGCGTACGACACCATCGAGCTCGAGCGCAACGGGATACCGACCATCCTCACCACGACCACCCGGTTCGAGCAGATCGCCCGCACCCTGGTCACCGATTTCGGCTTGCCGTCGGCCCGGACCCTCGTCCTCCCGCACCCCATCGGGGGCACCGACCATGAGCGCCTCTTCGAATGGGGCGAGCAGGCGGTCGACGAGCTCATCATCCAGTTCGGCCGTCAGGTCTAACTGTGGCCGCTCGTATCGGGCTGACCAAGAGCGATGTCCTCGTGGCCGCTGCAGGGATCGTGGATGAGGAGGGCACGGACGCGCTCACGCTGTCGCGGTTGGCCGAACGCCTGGGCGTTCGAAGCCAGTCGCTCTACGCCCACGTGGACGGACTCGCGGGTCTCAAGCGGGACCTCATCCTCTATGCCTTGAACCTGCAGGCGGTGCGTGTTCGCCGTTCGGTGATGGCCAAATCGGGCCGGGAAGCGCTCATGGCGCTGATGAACGAGCTCGTCCTGATCAACCGCGAACACCCCGGACTCGTCCGTCTCACTTCCTGGAGTCAACCGGATCCGACCGACGAAGCCATGTTCGACGCCCTGGTCGAGGTGAGCGAGCCCTTCACCCTGCTACTGGCCAGCTATGGCCTCTCTGGCGACGATCTGGCCCACTGGCGTCGGATCATCTGGACCTCGATGCAGGGGTTCTTGTCTCTGGAGGCGGCCGACATGATGAAGCTGCCGGCCGATCCCGACCAGAGCGTTCGCCTGTTGATGGATCTGATCGCCGACGGTCTCGATCGGGTGCGTACCGCCGAAGGGGTGGTTGACACCTCGAGCCCATCGTGATCCGGGCCATGCCGGTAAGGTCGACGCCTTGCGAGTGAACGAATGAAAAGTGTGAAACAGAGGCTGCGATGAAGTTTGCGCTGCAGGGCTTCGGCTTGAGCGCCCGTCACTATCCCGAAATGGCGATGGCGGCCGAGGCAAACGGGTTCGAATCGATCTGGGTACCCGAGCACCTCGTGTTCCCCGCGGACATGCCCCCGTTGTACAGCTACAACCACGACACCGGCTTGCCCCCGATGGATTCGAGTGCAGCCGCTTACGACCCCTGGGTCGTCCTCGGCGCCATGGCCGCGGTGACCTCGACCCTGCATCTGGGAACTGCCGTGTTCATCCTGCCGTTGCGCCATCCCATCTCGGTAGCTCGATCCCTCGTCACCATCGACCGGATCTCGGGAGGACGAGTCTCGGCCGGTATAGGGGCGGGTTGGCTCATCGATGAGTTCGAGATCGTTGGACTGTCCTACGAGGATCGCGGTCGACGCATGGACGAGTCGATGGAGGTGCTTCGAAAGCTCTGGTCGCAAGAAGAGATCATCGAGCACCACGGGGAGTTCTTCGATTTCAGCAAGCCGATCACATTCGAGCCCAAGCCGGTCAAGCGTCATGCCATCCCCCTGCTGGTGGGCGGGATCAGCACGCCGGCCCTCCGACGCGCCGGGCGGCTGGGGGACGGATGGATCGCCCACAAACCCCTTCGATCCCGGCCGGCCACCCCCGACGAGGTCAAAGGGGACCACGCCACCCTGATCCGGGAGATCGAGATCATCAACCGGCATCGGGAGGAGGCGGGGCGCGCCGATCTCCCCTTCGAAATCCATGCCGGATTCGGCGGTACCCTCGACGATGTCCATGCGCTCGAGGAGATGGGGGTGACCCGCTACACCTGTGGCCCGAGCCGGAACCCGCTTCGGAAGGACGAATTCATCGATTGGATGAAGCAATTCTCCGACGAGGTCATCACCAACTGCTGAGGGATCCGTCGGGGAGGGATCTATCCGGCCGTTACCTCCGGCGCATCACCTGTTCGCTGGCCCCACGAGCGCACACCACGTCACCGGCAAGGAGCTCGGCCCGGACAGTGGTCGAACGCTCACGCCGCTCGTCGATGGTGCCGACGTAGTGCAGCTCGACATGGAGTGGAGTGGGCTTCAGGAAGTCGACGTGGAGCCATTTGGTAACGCCGCCCCGACCCTGCACACCTGCGGTCATGGCCAAGATGGCGTCGAACCCCGACGAGATGTGGCCGCCATGGACGAAGCCGGGTGGCCCCTCGTAGGCCGCACCGTACGTGACCGTTCCCACCAGCTGATCCCCTGACGGAGTCATGGTGACCCTGGGGGCGAACGGATTGATGGGTCCGATCACCGGATGGCTGATCATCATCCCCTCGGCACCGCCGAGACGCTCGCTCTGGGGATAGCGGCTCTGCTCGGAATGGGGGCTGAGGAGTGGGACCAGCCGCTCCACTTCGCGGGCGACCTGATCGAGCAACTCGTCGCTGGCATCGCTCCCCGTAGCCGTGTCGACCAGTCGCCGCAGCGCGGCGGACAGTCTCACAGCTGCCCGAGCCGAGTCGGGTGGGTGGGCAGCTACGGCCAACGAGCCCCGATAAGCGTCGGTCGCCGCGTCCCCGGAAGCGAGCGTCATCTCGGTGCCAGCGCGCCGAGGCCGGACTGCTCGAGCCCGACCCATGCGGCTAGTGCGGAAGAAATCATCGGTCGTACCTCGCTCGGGGTGCCATTATCGGTCGCACCGACCATAGACAACGGAGCGAACCATGAACCAAACGGACGAGATCGCTGTGTCCGTCGACGACTCATATGTGGCCACCGTCGAGATCCGCAGACCGCCCAACAATTACTTCGACGTCGGGCTGATCACCGCCCTGGCTGATGTCTTTGCGCGTCTGGACGAAGACGATGCGTGCCGGGCCATCGTGCTGTGCTCCGAAGGCCGGCACTTCTGCGCCGGGGCCAACCTGGGGGGAGCCGGAGAAGCCCAGCAATTCCAGCCCGGCCAGGGACGAGACCTCTACCGCGAGGCGGTCAGGATCTTCAGTGGCCGCCTGCCCGTGGTCGCTGCCGTCCAGGGAGCGGCCATCGGCGGGGGGCTGGGCCTGGCCTGTGCGGCCGACTTCCGGGTGGCCTCGCCCCGGAGCCGGTTTGCCGCCAACTTCTCGCTGCTCGGCTTCCATCACGGGTTCGGGCTGACCGTCACCCTTCCCCGTATCGTCGGGAACCAGCAGGCCCAGTCGATGCTCTATACCGGTCGTCGGGTGCCCGGCGAGGAGGCCCTGGCCATGGGCCTGTGCGATCGGTTGACCGAACCCGAGCTCATCCGAGCCGAGAGCCATGCTCTGGCTGCAGAGATAGCCCAGGCCGCCCCCCTGGCCGTGCAGTCAATCCGGGAGACGTTGCGTGGGCATCTGGCCAAGCAGGTCGAAGAGGCCACCATCAGGGAGAACGCCGAGCAGGAACGGCTCCGCCAGACAGTCGACTTTGCCGAAGGGATCGCCGCCACCACCGAAAAGCGGACGCCAGGATTCCTCGGGCGGTGACAGCCGAATGGTCTCAGGCGGTCACGCCTCGATCAGGTTGAGCTCGCGGTACAGGGACCGCGACGACACCATCTGCCCTGAGTAGGCCGCCGCTTCCGGCGCAGTGCCGAGCCATCCGGCCACCGCGCCAGCAATCTCAGGGGGTGCGGGCACTGCGCCGGCTGCCTCGAGCACCTTGTGGGTGCCCGAGGCTTTCATGGACTCGGTAAGGGTCAGGCCCGGTGCGATGCTGAATGACGAGACCCCCTGGTCGAAGAACTCGACGTGGCAGACGTCGGTCACCCGATGGAACGCGGCCTTGGCCGCGGCATATGCGACCCCCCATCCTCCCTTTCCGGCGGGGGCGGGGGGGGTGATGAACGCCGCCTCGGACAGCATGTTCACGATTCGACCCTCACCGCGCTCGAGCATCTGGGGTACGAGCAACTGGATCAACAGGAGCGGGTGGAGGTAGTCCCCGACGAGGCACTGCTCGGCCAGTTCGAGGGGCAGGTCCAGGATCCGATCCATGGTCCCGGGCCCCTGGTAGATGGCGTTGTTGAACAGCACGTCGACGCGGCCCCAGGCATCGAGTGCCTCCGAGGCAACGTCGCGCACCGACTGGCGGTCAAGCAGGTCCATCTGGATGGGAAGGCACCGGGCACCGAGCGCCTCGATCTCGTTCGCCGTTGTCTCCAGGCTTCCGGGAATGGGCATCTCCTCGGTGGGACGGGCAAAGGAAGAGGGATGGCTCCGTCCCTCTCCCTCCCTTACCGTCCGGGCGGTAATGACCACGTCACAACCCGCCCGGGCCAGGGCCAGGGCACCACAGCGCCCGATACCGCGACTGGCTCCGGTCACCAGGGCCACCGGCGTCGCACCGTCCTTGGTCAACAGCTTGGTCATGGTCTCTCCTCGGCTAGTAGGGGGAGGATGCCGTCGACGACAGGTGTGCGACCGTCGGACACTTCGGATGACACCACGTCATGAGATTGGCACAGCAGCCAGAGCGCCGCTGGCCCCGACGGTGGCCGGCGCCTCTCCCTGTCGACCCTTCGCCGTGGTCGACCTTCGCACCTGTCGAC
>DASXMT010000297.1:0-14393 GCA_036495505.1 Acidimicrobiales bacterium
CTGGATGACGGGCCGATCAACGTGCCCAATGCCGGGGTCCTGGCCGCCGCCGTCGGTCGCGCACCCGACCCAAGCCGGGAGTGACATGACCGGCGCGATCGCTCAGTTCTCACCGCCGGCGAGGGGAGCCTTGTCTCCGGCCCGAGGTGGATGGGCGGGCGGGTCGGGCAGCTCGTCGTCGGTCGCACCGTCGTCTTCGAGCTCGTCGGCCAGCTCCTGGTCCTCGGCAGCAGCTTTCCCGAACTGATGGTCCTGTGGATCCCGGTCAACCTGGTCTCTGGGTTCAGCCATGGCTCGCTCCTTGCTCGGAAATGCCGTACCGTTCGGTACCGCCGTTCCTTACCCGCTGCGGTGCTGTCGCACACGCCAACCTCGTTGGTGGCCGATGCGATCGCTCAGGTAGGGGACAGCACCGCCACCGGGAGAGTCGAGAACAGGTCGCCGACCGCCAGCGCGCCGCGGCGGTGCGATGGATGCCGGCCGGTGAGCACGTCGACCAGGTGGCGCGGCGACCCCTTCGGCGTCACCACCGATGTGCCCGACCACAGCTCCGGGCCCACCGGCATGCGACCGCCTCCGGCCACGCCCAACGGGAGGCGAGGGACCACGATGATGATCCAGTCGGATCCCTGGTGTCGAGCAAAGGCGACCACGTGGTGCCGGAGCGCTCCGCGAACAGCGAGGGCCAGGTACGAGCCGCGATCGAACAGGTGAGGATGGTGCCGCCGCAGCCGGAGCAGCCGCTGGGTGACCATCAACTTCAGCCGTCCGTCGGGCCAGGAGGCGAGGAGATCGGTGGCCAGTGCCCGGTCAGGTTCGGACCCGTCGAGCGCACCAAGCAACCACGCCCGCCGATCGAAGTCGACCGGGCGTCGATTGTCCGGGTCCACCAGCGAGTGGGACCACAACTCGGTCCCCTGGTAGACATCGGGGACCCCTGGTGCAGTGCTCTTGAGCACCGTCGACGCCAGCGCATTGACCGATCCGGCCGGCCCTATCTGTCCGAGCAACCGATCGAGATCGGCATGGAAGCGTTCGTTGGACGGCAACAGGATCGTGCGCACGAACGAGCGGACCGATCGCTCGTAGCCCGGGTCGGGGCGGAGCCAACTGGTCTTGACCTTGGCTTCCCTGAGCGCTTTGACCATATAGTCCTGAACCCGTTGGCTGAAGCGGCGGCGATCGTCGGCATCGAACGGCCACGCCCCCACGATGGTCTGGTACACGAAGTGCTCGTCATGGGGATCGGGCACCGAGGGTAGCGAGCGGTGTCGTCGATGCCACCGGCCCACGAGCTCGCTCCAGTTCTCCGGCATCTCGGACAGCACGGCCAGGCGGGCGCGGACGTCCTCGCTTCGCTTGGTGTCATGGGTGGTGGTGGCGTTGAGCGACCCCGGGCTCAGCCGGTGACGCTCCCCCATCGCCCGATGAAACTGGTCCACCGTGAGCGGCGCTCGACCGGGGTCACTGCCCACCTCGGCCAGGGAGAGCAGACCGCCGAAGCGGTAGAGGGCGGTGTCCTCCACCCCCTTGGCCGTCACCGCTCCGGTGTGCTGTTGCCATCGCTGCACGAGCTCGAGGTGGCCCGACCGGGGAGGGTCGGGATCCGGTGCCGTCCAGGCGGGCTGCCGGGGATCGACCAGCAACGCCATGAGCGCGTCCAGGGCCCGGCGGCCATCCTCGTCCAGGTTCCTTCGGGCTCCGGCTCCGGCCTGGCGGAGCCGACGTCGATCCTGACCGTCGGCGCCGGCACCGTCGACGTAGGTGCGGTAGACGCCGAGCTGGGAAGCCAGCTCGACCAGCGCAGCGGCAACGTCGGCCCGGGCGACATCGGTGCTGGCGAGTGGTCGGCCAGTGACCGACATGACCAGGCGGGCCAGCCGCTCGACCTGACCGGGAAAGAGCGACCGCTGGACGAACCGCTTCGCATCGGCGCTCAGCTGAGCGAAGTCACGATGGTCACCATCCAACCGCGCGCCCAACTGGGCGATGGCGGCAACGCCGTCGGCGTCGACGAGGAGCGACCCAACCAGGTCGGCGAATTCATAGCCGGTGGTACCGTCGACCGGCCACCGGACCGGGAGTTGCTCGTCACGAGCCAGAACCTTCTCCACCAGCAGCGCCGGCCGACTGCCGCGCGCCCCGTCGAGATCCTGGCGCAGTCGGGCCAGGTAGCCGGCCGGATCGACCAGGCCGTCGACGTGGTCCACCCGGAGCCCGGCAATGCGCTCGTCCCGGGCCAGCTGGAGGAACAGCGCATGGGTGGCCTGGTAGACAGCCGGATCCTCGACCCGCACTCCGACCAGCCCGTCCACATCGAAAAAGCGCCGGTAGTTGCCCTCGTGGCGGCTGAGGCGCCACAGCGCTAACCGGTAGTGCTGGTGCTCGAGCAGCTCGCCCATCATCGTGGGATAGGAACCACCGCCCGGTTCAGCGGTGAGCGAGTGCAACAGCCCGTCGTCGGTGCCCGGAGCGATGGGAAACCGGCGGTCGAAGTAGGCCAGGGTCAGAGGCCCGCCCTCGTCCACCACCGCCAGCTCGGCGTCGGCCACCACCTCTGACAGCGGGCGGCCCAACACCGGAAGCAGGACCCTCCCGTTGCCCGCGGCCCAGTCGATGTCGAAGTAGTGGGCGAACTTCGACCCCTGTCCCCGGCGCAGCACTTCCCACCACCAGGGATTCTCCGCTACCGCCGCCATGTGATTGGGCACGATGTCGATGAGCAGGGCCATGTCGCGCCGGCACAGCTCAGCGAGCAGCGCCTCGAACTCCTCGATCGAGCCCAGGGCCGGGTCGAGTCGGGAGGGATCGATCACGTCGTAGCCGTGGGTGCTCCCCGGGGCAGCCGCAGTCACCGGCGAAACATAGAGGGTTTCGACCCCGAGGTCATCGAGATAAGGGACCAGCTGCCGGGCTCGAGCGAACCCCAGCCCGTTGAGCTGCAACCGATACGTCGAGCCCAGATGACGGTTGGTCGGCCGCCACCGGCGCGGCAACGAATCTGTCACTCGTCCAGGCGCTCGTTATGACGGATGAGCAGGCTCGAGTGGGCGGTGAGGTTCACGGCCGACGTCCGGACGGTGCGCCCCTTCTCGCCCGGCCTCGCCGTGGACAACAGCTCCTCCCACCGTCCGGGCCACTCGAGCCGAGGGAGGGTCCAGGACCGCGAACGGCTCGAGGCGTTCAGCAACAAGAGCAGCGTGTCGCTCTTGACCAGCCGCCCCCGGACGTCGACCTCGTCGGCGGCGCGGCCGGGCAGGAGCATGCCGATCGACCGGTTCTCCGAGTCCTGCCAGTCCTCCTCGGTCATCATCTCGCCGTCGGGTCGCACCCACATGACGTCCCGAGCCTGGTCGCCGATGGGCTTCCCGGTGAAGAAGTCGCGCCGGCGAAGGATGGGGTTGTCCTCCACGATCGTGATCAGATCGCGGGTGAAATCGCGCAGGGCGGTGCCGGTTTCGCCCACGTCCCAGTTGACCCAACTGATCTCGGAGTCCTGGCAGTACGGGTTGTTGTTCCCGTTCTGGGTGCGACCGATCTCGTCTCCCCCCGAGACCATGCGCACGCCCTGGGAGAACATGAGCGTGGTCAAGAAGTTGCGTTTCATCCGATCCCGGACCCGTTCGATCCGCACCGAGGGTGACGGCCCCTCCACCCCCCAGTCGCGGCTGAGGTTGTTGCTGGCCCCGTCGTGGTTGTCCTCGCCGTTGGCCTCGTTGTGCTTTTGTTCGTAGCTGACCAGATCGGTCAGGGTGAAGCCGTCGTGACAGGTGACGAAGTTCACCGAGGCGTAGGTCCGGCGACCACTGGGGGCGTAGATGTCGCTGGAGCCGGTCAGGCGCGAGGCCAGTTCGGGCACCTGGCCCGGATCCCCGCGCCAGAAGCGGCGGATGGAGTCCCGGAAGGCACCGTTCCACTCCGACCAACCGGGAGGGAACCGGCCCAATTGATAGCCATCGGGACCGACGTCCCACGGCTCGGCGATGAGCTTCACCTTGGACAGCACCGGGTCCTGCTGGATGATCTCGAAGAAGGCACTGGGGTGACCCGCCTCGTATCCCCGAACCAGCACCGGGGCCAGGTCGAAGCGAAATCCATCGACATGCATGTCGGTGACCCAATACCGCAGGCTGTCCATGATCAGGGCCATGGCCCGCGGGTGCATGATGTTCAGGCTGTTTCCCGTGCCGGTGAAGTCCACGTGGTGCCGCGGATCGTCCGGATTCAGCCGGTAGTACGAGGCGTTGTCGATCCCCCGGAGCGACAGGGTGGGTCCCAGGTGGTTCCCCTCCCCGGTGTGGTTGTAGACGACGTCCAGGATGACCTCCAGCCCGGCGCGGTGCAGGGTGCGGACCATCGACTTGAACTCACCGATCTGCTCGCCCAGTCCGCCGGTGGCGTATCCCACGTGCGGGGCCAGGAAGGCTATGGAGTTGTATCCCCAGTAGTTGGTCAGCCCCCGCTCCACCAGGTGTCGGTCGGCCACGAACTGGTGGGTGGGCATCAGCTCCACCGCGGTGACGCCCAGGCCCACCAGGTGGTCGATGATCGGGTCGGAGGCCAAGCCGAGGTAGGTGCCCCGGAGGTGCTCGGGCACCCCTGGGTGGCGCATGGTCATGCCCCGAACGTGACACTCGTAGATGATGGTCTGGTTCAAGGGCGTGTCCGGTGCCCGGTCGTCACCCCAGGTGAAGGCGGGATCAGCCACAACGCACTTGGGCATGGCCCCGGCCGAGTCACGCTGGTCCCGGGACAGGTCCTCGGCCGGGTCGCCGATGGTGTACCCGAACAGCTCGTCGCTCCACTTGATGGTGCCGCTGACCGCTTTGGCGTAGGGGTCGATGAGGAGCTTGGCCGGATTGAAGCGGTGGCCCTCCTCGGGTGCATAGGGCCCGTCGACCCGGTACCCGTACAGGGCGCCAGGACGAACGTCGGGCAGATAAGCGTGCCAGACCCGATCGGTTGCCGCCGACATCGACACCTGCGCTGACGGCTGCGCTGACTCAGGCGTGTCGAACAGACAGAGCTCGACCGAAGTGGCGTGCTCGGAGAAGATGGCGAAGTTGACCCCTTCGCCGTCCCACGTCGCCCCCAGAGGATGGGGGCTTCCGGGCCAGATGCGCATGCTCAAACCTCTCTCCGGCCCACGTGGGCGTACGAGCAGAAACCGTGGGGGCCCAGTCGGACCACGTCGTGGGCCGGGACCACATCCGGTTGGCGTTGCCCGTGACCGCCCAGGGCCGGGTCATTCGAATCGATGAGGCGGGTCCATGACCAGGGCCCGCCTGCTTCGTCCCACGGGGTCGGAAGGCGGGCCTCGGCCTCGGCCGCGCTGAAGTTGAACAGGGTACAGACCGATTCGACCAGATCGGACCGCACCAGGGTCACCACGTCACCGTCGGCCTGTGCTCGGGCCTCGGGACGGGTTGACCGGGCCAGCGCACTGTGGACCTGGCGGAGCTGGATCAATGACCGGTAGAGGGCCCACAGTTCGGCATGTCCGGGAGCGGACCGCAGCGACCGGTCGAGGATGGCCGCCCGAAACGTCCGCTCGTCGAGCGGGTCGGCGGTCTCGCCCGTCCACCCCAGAGCGGTCATCTCCTGGGCGCGGCCGCGGCGTACCGCCCGGCGCAGCTCGGGATCAGCATGATCGACGAAATAGGCGAACGGTGCAGTCTCGCCATATTCCTCCCCCATGAACAACAAGGGCACCCCGGGGGACAACAACAACACCGCGGCGGCCAGCCGGAGGGGGCCCGGGCCCACGATCGAGGCCAGGCGGTCACCTTGGGGCCGGTTCCCCACGTGATCGTGGTTCTGGGCAAAGAGCACGAACCGTTCCGGCTCGATCCCGGTGGAGGGGGCACCGTGGCGGCGGGAGCGATAGCGGGAGTACTGGCCCTGATAAACGAACCCCTGGGACATCGATCGGGCCAGCTGCCCGAGGTCTCCGAAGTCGGCGTAGTAGCCCAGCTGCTCGCCGGTCAGCGTGGCATGGAGGGCGTGGTGGAAATCGTCGTTCCACTGGGCGTCCAGACCGAGCCCTCCCACCGCTCTGGGCGAGACGACCCGGGGGTCGTTGTCCGCGCTCTCGGCGATGAGCTCGAGCCGGCGGCCGAGGACGGTGCTGAGCTGCTCGGTGGCCCCGGACAACTCGGCCAGGAACGGGATGGCGGTCGGATCGACGATGCCGTGAACGGCATCGAGCCGGAGGGCGTCCACATGGAAATCTCGGAACCAGGTGAGGGCGTTCTCCACGAAGTACCGCCGGACCTGATCGGAGCCCCATCCATCGAAGTTGATGGCCGCACCCCAGGGGGTCCGGTACCAGTCGGTGAAGTACGGGGCATAGGCCTCGAGGACGTCCCCCTCGGGCCCGACATGGTTGTAGACCACGTCGAGCACCACGGCGATGCCCCGTTGGTGGGCGGCATCCACGAAACGCTGGAAGGCGGCGGGACCACCGTAGGAGTGCTGCACGGCATAGGGGAAGACGCCGTCGTACCCCCAGTTCCGGGTGCCGGCGAACTGGGCCACGGGAAGGGGTTCCACCGCGGTGATGCCCAGGTCGGCCAGCTCGTCGAGGACATCGATGGCCGAGTCGAAGGATCCGGCCGGGGTCAAGGTTCCGATGTGGGCTTCATAGATGACGTGCTGCCACATGGGCTTGGCCACGAACCCGGCATCGTCCCACCGGTGTCCGGACGGATCGAACACCGCTGACGGCCCGGTCACGCCGTCGGGCTGGGAGCGGGACGCCGGGTCGGCCAGCTCTCGGCCGTCGTCGAGTACCAGTCGGTACCGGGCCCCCGCCGGCAGGTCGCTGAGCCGTCCGCGGTGATAGCCGTCCTCCATGGACCGGAGCGGGACGAGCCGAGCCGGATCCCCGAGTATCCGGACCGATACCGTGGTCGACTTCGGGGCCCACACCGTTACGTGGGTCTCCTGACCGGGCACGGGAACGGCGCCGAGGGGCAGGTCACCGTAGGGGACGGTGGGAACGCCGACGAGTCCCCACCGACGGGATGTCGATGGCACGGCCCCCTGGTCGGCCTGGCTCACGATGCCGGGTCGCGCCGGAAGAAGGCGCACCCCAACGGAGGCACCGTGAGGTGCAAGGTGTGGGAGCGGTCGCGCCAGGCAACAGGCTCGGCCTCTACCGCGCCGAGGTTGCCCACGCCGCTGCCGCCGTATTCACCAGCGTCGCTGTTCAGCAGCTCGAGCCAGGACCCGCCCTCGGGCACGCCCACCGGAAGCCGGTGCCGGGGTATCGGTGTGAAGTTGCAGACGACCAGGACCGAACCGCCCGCAGCGTCGCGGCGGAGGAAGCTGAGCACGCTGATCTCGTCGGCATCCATCTGCACCCACTCGAACCCGGCCGGATCGGTATCGAGCTCGTGCATCGGGCGCTCCGACCGGTAAAGGCGGTTGAGATCGGCGACCCACCGAGAGAGTCCGGCGTTGGGCTCGCGGCCCAGCAGGGCCCAGTCGAGCCCGCTGTCGTGGGCCCATTCCCGCTCCGAGCCCAGCTCGGATCCCATGAAGAGGAGCTTCTTTCCTGGTTGACCGAACTGGTACCCGAACAGCAGCCGGAGGTTGGCGAACTTCTGCCAGTAGTCCCCGGGCATGGCCGCCAGCAATGAGCCCTTGCCGTGGACGACCTCGTCGTGGGACAGGGGCAGCACGAAGTTCTCGGTGAAGGCATAGACCTGCCGGAAGGTCAGCTGGTTGTGGTGGTAGCGCCGGTGGATGGGGTCTTCGGACATGTAGGCCAAGGTGTCGTGCATCCAACCCATGTCCCACTTGTAACCGAACCCGAGCCCACCGACGTCGGTGGGCCGGGACACACCCGGCCAAGCCGTGGACTCCTCGGCCATGGTCTGGACGTCGGGATGGTCGGCGTAGATGGCGATGTTGAGCTGTTTCAGGAAGGACACCGCCTCGAGGTTCTCGCGTCCTCCGTGCACGTTGGGCATCCATTCTCCCGGCTTGCGGGAGTAGTCCAGGTAGAGCATGGAGGCGACGGCATCGAAGCGAAGGCCGTCGACGTGATAGCGGGACAGCCAGTGCTCGGCCGAGGAGGCCAGGAAACTCCGCACCTCGTGGCGCCCGAAGTTGAAGATCAGGCTGCCCCAATCGGGATGCACCCCGAGCCGGGGATCGGCATGCTCATAGAGGTAGGTGCCGTCGAACTGGGCCAAGCCGAAGGCGTCGTTGGGAAAGTGGGAGGGGACCCAGTCCAAGAGCACGCCGATCCCGGCCTGGTGCAATGCGTCGATCAGAGCCATGAATTCCTGTGGGCTGCCGTAGCGGGACGTGGGAGCGAAGAACCCGGTCACCTGATAGCCCCAGGACCCATAGAACGGATGCTCCATCATGGGCAGGAACTCCACGTGGGTGAACCCCAAGGTGCGCACGTGCTCGATCAGCCTGGGCGCCACCTCCGTGTAGCCGAGCAGTCGATCCGGGTCCTCGGCTGAGCGGAGCCAACTGCCGAAGTGCACCTCGTAGACGGAGATCGGCGCGGACATGGTGGCTCTCGCACCGCGGGATCGCATCCACTCGTCGTCTTCCCACTCGTAAGCGAGGTCCCAGACCACCGAGCCGGTGCGCGGGGGGGTCTCGCTGAACAAGGCCATCGGATCGGCCTTCTCGAGCACCCGTCCGTCGCCGGAGGCGATGGCGAACTTGTACACGTCACCGGGCCGCGCCGAGCGCACTGTTCCTTCCCAGATGCCCGAGGCGCCCCGGACGATCAACGGATCGGCACCGCCATCCCAACCGTTGAAGTCTCCGATCACGGCCACCGACGAGGCGTTGGGGGCCCAGACCGAGAAGAGGACGCCCTCGCCCTCGGGCCCCTCCAGCACATGGGCGCCCAGCTTTTCGGCCAGGTGCCGGTGCGTGCCCTCGTTGAACAGGTACAGGTCGTCGGCGGACAGGAGGGTGCCGGAACCCGAGGGCACCAACCCCGCTCGGTCGCCGCTCATGCGTGCGGCCCGGCTGTTGGTCCCACGGTGATCAGCTCCTTGCGCAGCCCGTCGACGGAGCGGAGCAGTCCGACCACGTCGGCATCCCCTCGAGCACGCTCGAGGGTCTTCGCCGCCCGCAGCCGCCAGTTGGGCACCTCGGGACCGGTGCCCGGCCGGTTCTGGGGTTCGCGCTCGAGCCACAGGTCCTCCAGGTCGACCAGCATGAGCAGCGCGGGGCCGGCGGCCATGTGGCGGAGGCAGGCCCCCAGGAGCTCCCCCGTGTCGTCGCCCCGTCCGTGACCGCCGAGGTTCAATGCAGCCTGCAGTGCCAACTTGCTCGCCTCTCGCTCGTTCCGTTCCTGATCGGCCGTTGCCCGGTCCACCGCCCCCGATCGTTCCCGGTCATCGATGTCCGCGCCGTCCCAGTAGGCGGCGAAACGAGGCAGGTCGTGGGTCCCCCACGAGGCCAGGGACCGCTCGGGGGCCACCGGGAGCGGATCGGCTGGAGACGTCTCGAACTGGAACACCCAGGATCGAAGCATCCCGTCGTGGGCCATATCCGACCGCACCCGATCGGGAACGGTGCCGAGATCCTCCCCGACGACGGCCGTCCCCGCTCGGCTGGCCTCGAGCACGACGACGGCGCGCATCTCCTCGTGCCGGTACCGCACGTAGGCGCCGTCGCCGTCATCGGAACCGTCAGGAAGCCAGTAGAGGCGGTCGAGGCCCATGATGTGGTCGACCCGGACGGCGTCGGCGTGCCGGAAGGCATGGCGCATCTGGGCGATGAGATAGCGGTAGCCCTCGTCCCGGAGGCCCTCGGGATGAAGCGGCGGGAACCCCCAGTTCTGTCCACCCGAGAAGAAGGCGTCGGGGGGGGCGCCCCCGCTCACGCCGGTGGCGAAAGCGCGCCGCTGCCACCAGGGATCGAATCCGGACGGGTGCACACCGACGGGGATGTCGAGGTAGAGCCCGGCGCCCCCTCGCGTGCTGACCGCGGTCAGCTGCTGTTCGGCCACCCATTGGACATAGAGGTGAAAGTGTTCGGCATCGTCGCCCGTACCGCGGCCGGCCTCGGTCACCTCAGCGGCGGACCACCCCGTCCACGGCGAGCCCAGCCGGTCGCACGCCGACCGGAATCGGGCGTAGGCGGCCAACTCGGGGCGGGCAGCGGCAAAGGCCTCCAGCTCGCTCCGTCGCTCAGAGGATGTGGCGAACAGCGCCACGGCCATGGGAGCCAGGACGGAGTGGAGCGCGGCCATGACCCGGCCATGATCGACGAACCGGGACGCCCGGGACGCCTCGACCTCCTGGCGGAGGGCATCGCTGGCCAGAAGGCGGCGGGCGACAGGTGCGATCTCCAACTCGGGCAACCCGGTCGGGTCGATGTAGAGCTCGCTCAATCCCAATTTGGTGACCGGCCGGTAGGGGCTGGGGTCCACGGGCTCCGCCAGGAACACCGGATACAGAGGCAGCGTGCCCACCAGGGCACCCCCCACCTGGCCGGTCCACTCGGCCAGGAGACCGAGGTCGGCGTACGTGCCTACACCCCGATCGCGTTCGGTCCGAAGGGCGTGCAGCGGAAGGAAGGTCCCCCACCCCCGTGTGGGCAGCGGGCACGTGGGAGCCACGATGACAAGCGCAGTGGCCACCGGGTCCGGCGCATGCACGGTGAGCCGGTGGTAGCCGGGAGGAAGGGCCATCCCGCCTCCGTCCAGCGGGAGCTCGTAGCTGTCGAGGATGCGCCCGTCCACCTCGTCCCGAGCTGTCCTCGACCACCCGGTCTGCGACAACGGCCGGCGGCGGACGGTTCCGTCCTCCAGTTCGAGCTCGTGCCAACCCTGGTCCAGGGCGGTCCCGGCCGGCAGCACCAGGTGCACCGATCGGCGCTCACCCAACCACTGGACGAGCACCGGTTCCATGACCCGTCCGGCCCGGCTGGCCCGTACCGCCCGCAATGCCTCAGGGATGTCGGCGACGCCTCCGACCGGGAGGCCCAGCGCACCGAGCACGGCCATCAGGGTCGAGGGGCGCGCCCGTCGTCGGGCCCCGTCGTTGCCGGTGAACTCGGTTTGCACGCCGACCAGGGCGCACAGTGCGTCCAACGATTGCCGATCGTTGGCCCGTCCCGTACTCACGGGCTCGACTCCAAGATGTCGAGCACGCCTCGGGCGGGGATGTCCACCCAGTCGGGCCTGGAGTTGGCCTCGTAGCCCAACTCGTACACCGCCTTTTCCAAGAGGAAGAAGTCGAGGAGGCCGGCCAACTGGTCGGGATCCGACGGGAGGAACCCTCCGGGCCGGGCCACCTGGAGGTAGGCATCCAAGAAGGTGCCCGACACCCAGCGGTACCAGAGGGTCAACCACGCCTCGAGGTCCGAGTGCAACGACGTATTGAGATCGCGGCTGAGGCGGATGGCGGCAGCCCGCGAGGCGTAATGAAACGACCGGATCATCCCGGCCACGTCCACCAGGGCCGGACGCTTCAGCCGGCGCTGGCTCAGCGACCGGTTGGGCTCCCCCTCGAAGTCGATGATGACGAAGTCCTTGCCCGTCCACAGCAGCTGGCCCAGGTGGTAGTCCCCGTGGCATCGGATCCGCTGGGCCTGGATGCGCATCGAGCTCATGACCGCGAGGCGCTTGGCCACCTCGGCCTCTCGGGCCAGAACCTCCTGCAGGCATTCGGAAGGATCGGCGATCGAGGCCAGTTGCCGGAACACGCGCTTGGTCAGGCTTCGTGCTCCGTGGTACAGCGCCTGGCGCTCGATCCCCGTCATCGGCTCCGGGGCCAGGTCGGGGTCTGTGGGGTCCGAGGTCAAGGCCAGGTGGAGCTCGGCCGTACGCGCCCCGAGCAGCGAGGCCCATTCCAGGTGGGGCCCCACCAACAGGTTGCCGGGCTCCAGGTCGATGGCGCCCACGTCCAACAACCGGGGTGGCGCGATCAGATGGAGGTCCTCGGAACCCGGGTTGGCCAAGGCCTCCTCGAGGCCGTGGCCCAGGGCATCGACCACATAGTTGTAGCCGCTGCCCTCGTTGGGCACGAATTCCTCGAGCGCAGCCACGGTAACGGGTGCGGATCCGGGCGCTTCGGAGCGGTACTCGATGGAACCGGCGGTAGCCGGGGCATTGGCAAATTGGGCCCGTTCGCCCAGGAACCGGCCGAGCTCCACCCCGGGGTTCACGCCCTCCTCGAATCGGCGGAGGAACTTCACGATGGCCTGGTCCCCGAAGGCGACCGAGCTGTTCGATTGCTCGGCAGTAATGGGCACCGGTGGCGAATCCACGGTGATCCGCTCCCGCACCTGGCGGAAGCGAGGGGTGGGGACACCGGACAGGCGGCCACGGCGCCCGGACAGCGGGCGGCGCCTCGACAACATCTGGAGGATGGCCCACGAGAATTCCGGCTCCCACACCGCGTCGTAGATCAGCCCGTCCTCGCCGCCGGCGCGCAGATCGGCCATGATCGCCTCGGGCTTCCATCGTTCGATCTCCTCTGCCCGGGCGCCGACAGCAAAGGCAATGGGCAAGGAATACAGCTCGGGGCTCCCGTAGTCGAGCTCCACCCGCACGATGGTGAAATGGGCCATCGGCTCCTCGCGCCGGCCGCCGGCCGGGGGGATGGGCACGCTGTCCACCACGCTCACCGACGTGATCTGGCGCGACTTGTCCCCGAACCATCGGCGTTCGGCCAGGTATGCGGGGAGGTACTCCTCGAACCGGCGGACGCCGGCACCGGTGAGCAATTCGCTCCAGTTGCCCCGGACGGTGAACGAGCCACGCGGCACGTGGGACTGCTCGGTTTCCGGCTCCAGCGCGAACCAGTAGAAACCGTGGGGACCGAGCGTGATGAAATAGGGCAGGTCGCCCACCACCGGGAACTCCATGTTCCCGAACAGTTCCACCGGCGTGGCCCCGCGGAACTCCGAGAGATCGAGCTCCGCGCACTGCACGTTCCGGGACAGGTTGACCACCACCAGGATCAACTCGTCGTCTTGGCGTCGGAGAAAGGCGAGCACCTTACGGTTGTCAGGACGGAGGATCTCCAAGCTCCCCGAGGCGAACGCCCGGTATCGCTTGCGCAGGGCCACCAACCGCCTCATCCACCACAGCAATGAGCTCGGGTTCTGGTCCTGGGCCTCCACGTTGACCGCTTGGGAATGGTACCCGGGGTCAATGACGACGGGAAGGAAGAGACGCTGGGGATTGGCCCGAGAGAAGCCGGCGTTTCGGTCGCTGTCCCACTGCATCGGCGTGCGTACGGCGTTGCGGTCGCCGAGGTAGATGTTGTCCCCCATGCCGATCTCGTCGCCGTAGTAGAGGATCGGGGTGCCAGGCAACGAGAACAGCAGCCCGTTCATCATCTCGATCATGGCCCGGTCGTTTCCGAGCAAGGGGGCCAAGCGCCGGCGGATACCCACGTTGACGCGGGCCTGGGAATCCTGGGCGTACACGCGGTACATGTAGTCGCGCTCTTCGTCGGTCACCATTTCGAGGGTGAGCTCGTCGTGGTTACGGAGAAAGAGCGCCCACTGGCAGTCGGGGGGCGCCTCGGGGGTCTCGGTCAGGATATCCACGACGGGGAAGCGGTCCTCTTGACGGGCGGCCATGAACATTCTCGGCATCAGGGGGAAGTGGAACGCCATCTGGCAGATATCGCCGTGACCCATGTAGGCCACGGCGTCCTCGGGCCACTGGTTCGCCTCGGCCAGCAGCATCCGGTCATCGAATCGTTCGTCGACATGGGCTCGCAGCTCGCGCAGGAAGTCGAAGGTCTCGGGCAGGTTCTCGCACGTCGTTCCCTCGCGGGCGAAGAGGTAGGGAACGGCATCGAGGCGGAGACCGTCCACCCCCATATCGAGCCAGAAGTCGACGACATCGAACATGGCCTGGCGGACGGCAGGGTTGTCGTAGTTCAGGTTGGGCTGGTGCGAGTAGAAGCGATGCCAGTAGTAGGCCCGGGTGACGGAGTCGAAGGTCCAGTTGGACGTCTCGAAGTCCTTGAAGATGACGCGGGCTTCCTGGAAACGCTCAGGCGTGTCGCTCCACACGTAGAAGTCCCGGTAGGAGGATCGCGGCCGGGCGCGTTGGGCGCGCCGGAACCAGGGGTGTTCGTCGGAGGTGTGATTGAGGACGAGCTCGGTGATCACCCGTAGACCGCGCCGGTGCGCCTCGCGGAGGAAGGCGCGAAAATCACGCAAGGTGCCGTAGCTGGGGTGCACCTGGCGGTAATCGGAGATGTCGTACCCGTCGTCGCGGAGCGGTGACGGGTAGAAGGGCAGCAACCACAGGGCGGTCACCCCCAGCTCCTGGAGATAGTCGAGCTTCTCGATGAGCCCCCGGAAGTCGCCCACCCCGTCGCCGTCGCTGTCCCGGAACGAACGGACGAGGAGCTCGTAGATCACCGCGTCCTTGTACCAATGAC
>DASXMT010000298.1:0-4442 GCA_036495505.1 Acidimicrobiales bacterium
ACTGACACGGAGACGGGCCCGGGCTTGCCCGGTGCCAGGTAGTGGGCAGTCACCGTCACCGGGTCTGGTCGATCGAGCGCTGCGCTCATGGCGCGGGCGGTCAGGGCGAGGAGATATCCCCCATTGGCGTTGCCGGCGACGTCCCACCCCTCGGCAATGGCTCCCGACCACCGACTGCGCATACCCACGCTGTGACTGTCGGCCAAAGCGGGATCCAACGGCTGGATGGCCGTCGCCTTCGAAAACGCAGCGTCCGGGTACGCGGGGACCTAAGCGGTCATCGAGTCTCGCCCATACTCGGTAGCTCGGGAACGTCGTGCGGGTTGTCTAGAGGGCAGAGCACGAGCAGGTACCTGTCCGGATCACGAAATACGGCGGCGTTCACCCGGGCCCAGTACGGGTTCTCGTGACGAAGGGTGGGCACGCCAGCGTCAGCCAGGCGCGCTGCGGCAGCGCGGAGTTGTTCCACCGAGAGGTACAGGACGAGGAGGTCCTCGTCAGTCGGCGCTCCCACCGCCGATCCTCCGTCCTGGCTGGTGAACTCGAGATGCCAGTCGGCACCTTCGATGCCGACGAAGCCGCCGCTGTAGCCGGCGTGGTCGTCGAACCCGCCGAGGTGCTGGAGCCCGAGAAGCTCGACGTAGAAATGAAGGCTCTTGGCCACGTCTTCCACGGGACGGGCGATCCGCATCGCCTTTGGGGAGATTCGCAGATCGGACACAGTGCACTCCTTATCACCCAATATCGGGCCGACTCGGTCTCCCTATCAACGGTGTGCTCACGGGCTCCTCGGGCCAACTGCCGGGGTTCGTGGGTCTTTAGTTGATCTGGCGATCCCTGTCGACCCAATAGGGCTCCCGCAGCTTGAACTTCTGCAGTTTGCCCGTGGTCGTTCGGAACAGCTCGGCTCGGAACTCCACTGACGTCGGCGCCTTGTAACCGGCCAGTCGTGCCTTGCAGTACTTGATCAGTTCCTCCTGATCCGGCGTTGCGCCCGGAGCAAGAACGACGAGCGCCTTGACCGTCTCACCCCACTTCTCGTCGGGCACGCCGATGACCGCGACCTCGGCCACGTCAGGGTGACCGAACAGGGTGTCCTCGACTTCGATCGAAGATACGTTCTCCCCTCCGGTGATGATGACGTCCTTTCTCCGGTCGCTGATGGTGAGGTAACCGTCCTGGTCGATCGTGCCGCCATCGCCGGTATGGAACCAGCCGCCGTCGAGCGTCCGCGACGTCTCCTCGGGGTTCTCCCAATAGCTCTCCATCACGACGTTGGAGCGGGCCAGTACCTCTCCGTCCGGGGAGATGTCCATGGTGGTGCTCAGCGCCGGGGCACCGGCTCGCATGAGGTTCGCTGCTCGTTGCTCGGCGTCGAGGTCGTCCCACTCGGAGCGGGACCGGTTGATGGTCAGCAGTGGCGAGGTCTCGGTGAGCCCGTATATCTGGATGAACTCCCATCCCAGCTCGGCCTCGACCCGAGCGATCGTCTTCGAGGGCGGGGGCGCACCGGCGACGATGATCCGGACCCGATCGCGGCCCGGGATCTCACCATCCCAGCCCTGGCCGGCGGCGAGCACCGCGTTGACGACGGTCGGAGAGGCGCACATCACCGTCACCCCGTGCTCGGCGACCCTGCGGAGGATCTCGGAACCGTCCACCTTGCGCAGGACGATGTGCTTGGCGCCCACCCCGGTCATGGCGAAGGGCATCCCCCACCCATTGGCATGGAACATCGGCAGCGTGTGCAGATACACGTCGAGATCGGAGGCACCCACGTGCAACGCGAACGTGGTCGCGTTGACCCAGATGTTCCGGTGGGTGATCTGTACGCCCTTCGGGCGTGCGGTCGTTCCACTGGTGTAATTGATCGTGGCCGTGGCGTTCTCGTCCGGGCTCCAGGGCTCCGGCTCGACGCCAAAGCGGTACATCTCGGAGTCACCGGCGAAACCGAGCGTGATCGTGCGATCGCACGGCACGCCCGACAGCGGGCCCTCGAGCTCGGGATCCATCAGCAGGAGGCTGGCCCCTGAGTGCTCCACGATGTAAGCGACTTCTTCCGGCGAGAGGCGGAAGTTGATCGGCACCAGCGCCCTTCCGTACCCAGTGACCCCGAAGAACGAGGTCAGGAGCCTTGCGCTGTTGTGGGAGATGATGGCGACACGGTCCCCATGACCGATGCCGAGTGCATCGAGACCTGCGGCCTGGGCGCGGGCCAACTCGCCGATGCGGGCGTACGTCAAGCCCTTCAGTGGCTCAGCCGGCTGATCCGGCTCATCCACGAAGCCTGTGCGCTGGCCGTACACGGTCACGGCGCGGTCCAGGAAGTCCCGTGCACCGAAAGGTACGAACACGCAGGCCTCCTTGTCTTGGCGATACGGCTTGTCTTGGCGATACGGCTCTAATGGTCATCTTGGGCAGGTTCGGACCGTTCCGGAATCCCCATATCGATGAGCATCACGACCTGCGGGACGGGCCCCGAACTACCGGTGCTCAGGCTATAGCCGCACATGCGGTGGTGACGACCAACCCAGCCCGTTCCACTCTGTGCTCGGGCACCCGGTCAATCGTCGGACTCCGACGTGACCGTGGCGCCGCCGGTGGCCCGCACTCGCACGGCGCCCTCAGGGAGCGCAACGCCACGGGCCGCCAGGGCGACGACGGAACCGCCAAACCCGGCCCCGGTGAGGCGGGCGCCGTAGATCCCGGGTGTCGGAACGAGGTCGTGGACCATCACGTCCAGGCGGGGGGTGGACACCTCGAAGTCAGTCCTCATGCTCTCGTGGCTCTCCACCATGAGCTCGCCTGCGCCCTGGGCGTCGCCGGCCAGCAGTGCATCGGCGAATGCTCGGACCCGGACGATCTCAGTCACAACGTGGCGGGCCCGACGGCGGGCCACGGGGTCGGTGATGCCTCCGACCTCGGGAAGGAGGCGAAGCGGTCCGACCTCTCCGGCGGCGCGGCCGCACTCGGCCAGGCGGTCCTCGTAGGCGGTCCCCGCCAGCGACCGCCGTTCGCCCGAATCGACGACCAGGACATCAACGTCCTCGGGAATCGGTACCAGGTCGATGCCGGTGTCGTGGCAATCAATCAGCAGGGCGTGATCGGCGACCCCGCCGGCCGACACCAGCTGGTCCATGATCCCGCACGGCACGCCCACGGCCTGGTGCTCGGATCGCTGGCACAGCTGTGCCAGCTCGAGGGGTGAGCCTTCGAACCCGAGGGCCAGGGCGACGGCCAGCTCCAACGCTGCACTCGACGAGAGGCCGGCGCCGATCGGGAGGGTCGTCGAGACGTTCCCGATGAACCCCTGGGCAGGCTGCTCCAGCTCGACGATGGCGGCGACGTAGCGGCCCCACTCGGGCCCTGGGGCCAGAGGGCGTTGGGCGCCCAGCCGCACCTCCACCAGCCCCTCCTCGTCATCGGACCGAAGCCGGACCAGGTCGCGAGCTCTTCTGCCCGTGACCGTGGTGCCCCGGTCGATGGCCATGGGGAGGACCAATCCTCCCTGGTGGTCGGTGTGATCGCCGATCAGATTGACCCGGCCCGGTGCAAACGCCCGAATCAATTCGTCACATCCTCCACGGGCGCTTCGAAGATGATCTTCGGTTCGACCCGTAAGTCGGTACGCAGCGAGTTGGCCACATAGCACTCTCGATGTGCCACTTCGACGAGATGGGCAACCCGTTCGTCGCTTGGCCCTGGAGCCACCCAGATGGTGGGCCTCAGCACGATGGACGTGAGTCGGGTGGGCGGATCGTCCATGGTGCCCGTGCCCTCATCCACATACCGTCGGACATCGATGCGGGCACGGGCGGCGACGGCCAGAAAGCTCAGGAGTTGACACGACGCGGCGGCGAGGACCAGGAGCTGCTCAGGGTTCAAGAGCGTCGCATCCCCTCCGAAGACGGCATCCCCCGAGAGTCGCAGGCTCACCTCGGCTGGGTGGGCTTCGGCATCGTGGGTGCGGCCGAAGGCGTCGTACCCCGCACCTGTAGAACCCGACCAGTGACAGCGCACGTCGTAGCGATGCGTTCGGTGATCCTGATGCCGAGGGGCCATGGTCAAACGGTAGACGCTCGGCCGTTCATTGCCTCAGCCCAGCGTCGGTCCGGTCATCCCGGTGGCGTGCGTCCCATAGCCTTTGAACCGTGAGCCGCCGAGGACCGCGAGTCGTGGTCGCCACCAGTGCAGAGTCGCTCAGCCTCGACGACAGCTGGCCGCTGCTGCGGGAGGCGTTGGCCGTCGAGGGCCTGGCGTCGTCGGTCAGGGTGTGGAACGACCCCACCGTGGACTGGGGCCGATTCGATCTGGTGCTGGCCTCGTTCGCCTGGGGGTACGTGCTTCACCGACGGGACTTCGTCGACTGGGCGTACGAGGTGGAGACCCGGACGCGTCTCGAGAATTCGGCCTCGATACTCGATTGGGGCAGCGACAAGACG
>DASXMT010000299.1:0-3830 GCA_036495505.1 Acidimicrobiales bacterium
CATCCAGCTCCAGCACCACGTAGGTCAGCGTCACCTTGCCCACCAGGCCCACCAGCTCGCCCCCTAACGCGCCGGACCTCATCCTGATGCGCTCACCGATGGAGAAGGGGTGGGCCATCAGGAGGACCACGCCGGCGAAGACGTTGGCCAGCGTTTGCTGAAGGGCAATCCCTAACACGACGCCGACGATGGCCCCGCCGAGCAACAGATGCTGCACGGATAACCCCAAAAGGTCCAGGGTGAGGATCAGGATCAGGATGTATCCGGCTATCGAGATGGTCAACTCGACCGCCGAGCCGGCCGATCTGCCACCGCGGGAACGGGTGGCCTTCCCGATCTCGTTGGCCAGCGAACGAAGGGCGAGCACCGCGGCCACCACGAAGGCGATGGTTCCGGCGAGGGCGATGATCTTGTGCTCCGTACTGTGCCCATGGACGTTGCCGAACCCGGCCACGAAGGCCAGGGCGGCGATGGCGACGGCGGATTCGATGGCGGTCTGGCGGAATTTCGGGCGGTAGCTGGGTTGCCGTTTCGGCGAATCCGGATCCTTCCCGGCCACGCGTCGTACGCCCTTCCAGAGTGTTTGCGCCATGCGTTCTCCCTCGAGATGGCTGACGGCCGATTGGGTGCTCAGATGGCGAGGCACCGGGAGGCCAGCGGGCTGCACGTCCCCGGCACGCTCGTTCCCGCGCAACACAATACAGAGACTCCAAGAGGCCAGTGGCGCAACCACGCGCGAAGCCCGCGGCCCAAACCGCCCCGAATCGCAGAAAGTCCAGTGACATCTGGATTGCGGACAACGCCGGCGAGCTGCGGCTTACTCACGTGCAGTGGGATCAGGAACGCACCAGGCGGGCAATGGCATCGACGGCCTCGGTGATCTTTTCCTCCGCCCCCGGTCCGCCGGCCTGGACCGCTTCGCTCACGCAGGTACCCAGATGGTCGCCCATCAATTCAATGGCCACGGCCTGAAGGGCCTTGGTCACCGCCGAGACCTGCGTCAACACGTCGATGCAGTAGCGGTCATCCTCGATCATCTGTTGGAGGCCTCGGACCTGGCCCTCGATGCGTCGGAGGCGCTTGGCCACTTGGTCCTTGTGATTCGTGTATCCCGGCATCCCAGCCTCCTGTCGTATACCCCCATAGGGTACAGTACACATACCCCCATAGGGTACAGTGCGAGCATGATCACACTCGAAACCGCGGGCCGCCCCGCACTGGCATATCGGTGAGGGTGCTCGACGCCGTTGGCCACGCGCTGACCGTGGCCGGCGGCATGACCTGGCAGATCACCTGGTCACTCCTGCTGGGGTTCACCCTCTCGGCCGTCATCCAAGCGCTGGTGCGCAGGAAAACGGTGGAACGGCTTCTGGGCAGCGATTCGCCCAAGGGGCTGGCCACGGCGACGGCGTTTGGGATGGCCAGTTCGTCCTGTTCCTACGCAGCCGTGGCCATGGCACGAAGCCTGTTCCGAAAAGGGGCCAGCTTCACCGCGGTCATGGTGTTCGAGATCGCCTCGACGAACCTGGTCATCGAGCTGGGGATCATCATGGCCCTGTTGCTCGGGTGGCAGTTCACGGCCGCCGAATTCGTCGGCGGCCCCATCATGATCGTCTGCATAGCCGTCCTGTTCCGGCTGGTCCTCCGTCGACGACTGGTGGCCGATGCACGGGTCCAGGCCGATCGTGGACTGACCGGGTCCATGGAAGGGCACGCGGCGATGGACATGAGCATTCAGGCCGAGGGCAGCCTGTGGTCTCGACTGCTCTCGTCGGAGGGGAGCACCGCGGTGTCCCACGTGTTCGTCATGGAGTGGTTGGCCGTGCTCCGAGACATCGTGATCGGGCTGCTCGTGGCCGGCGCCCTGGCCGCCTGGGTGCCAGACAGTTTCTGGCGTCATCTCTTCTTCACCGGGCACCCGTTGCTGGCCAGGATCTGGGGTCCGCTCATCGGTCCCATCATCTCGATCCTGTCGTGTGTCTGCTCCATCGGGAACGTACCGCTGGCCGCCGTGCTGTGGAACGGGGGGATCAGCTTCGGCGGGGTGATCAGCTTCATCTTTGCCGACCTGTTGATACTGCCCATCTTGGTGATCTACCGGAAGTACTACGGGACGAAGATGATGCTCGTCATCCTGGGATCGTTCTACTTGACCATGGTGGTGGCCGGGTACCTGGTCGAGCTGATCTTCGGTGCCGCCGGGCTGGTTCCCGCCACCCGCAACGCTCAAGTGCTCACGGCCACCGTCACCTGGAACTACACCACCTTCTTGAACATCGCCTTCATCGCCCTGACCCTGGTGCTGGTCTGGCGTTTTCTCCGCACCGGTGGCCCCATGATGCTCAAGATGATGGACGGCCCTCCGGCGCCGGTCCCGATGGAGGCCACTGGTGGTGGACAGCGCCACTAGAGCTGGACTTCCGGGCTCAGCCAGTACGCTGACGGGCGCGATGAGCGACCAGCTTGCCTTCGACCCCCAATCGGTCGACACCTTCCGGATCATCGACTGGGAGTACGACCCCGTCGCCCGGCTCGTCACCCTCCGGTACGCCTTCGACGACCAGGAGTCCTTCGCCGAGACCATCGAGTTCGTGACCGAGCCGTCCGGCCCCGGCACCGGATTCGACGCCGATGGATTCGCCCGGGCCATCGACCACCTCCACATCGCCGCGGGGGTCAGCTACTTCAAAGCGGCGGCGCCGACCACGGTGAGCATCGAAAAGACGTCCATTACCCCGGCCGAGCAGCGGTTCCACGCCCTCCTCTACGACGAGGGCCTCCGGGAGTTCGCCGTCACCAACGGTCGGCCGGTGCCAGTCGATGTCCGCCTCGTTGCCCCGGTGGTCAGCGGGGCCCCGCCAGCCGGCAGGCCACGGGGCGGCCGATCGCCGTCGCTTCTGGTGCCGATCGGCGGGGGCAAGGATTCCATGGTGCTCATCGAGGCAGTCCGCTCCCTCCGGCCCCGTCTGTTCGCCGTCAACCCCCACCCGTTGGTCATCGAGCTGGCCGCCCTCGCCGGTCTGGAGCTGATCGAGGTGCGCCGGCGCCTGTCCCCGAACCTGATGGAGCTGAACAGACGAGGCGCGCTGAACGGGCACGTGCCCATCACGGCCATCGTCTCGTTGATCGCCGTGGCCGGGAGCTTTCTCTACCACTACGACACGATCGCCATGGCCATCGAACGCTCGGCCAGCGAGGAGACCTCCATCGTCGGCGGCGTGGACGTCAATCACCAGTTCTCCAAGAGCTACCCCTTCGAACTGGCGTTGCGCGAACTGGTCACCACCAGTATCGATGCGGGCCTGACCTATGGCTCGGCCCTTCGTCCCTATTCGGAGTTGGCCATCTCCCGGTCGTTCGCCGGTCTGACCAAGTACCACGGCACCTTCTGCAGCTGCAACACGGCGTTTCGATCCGCAGCGGCCACAGGGGACCGCTGGTGCGGGGAGTGCCCCAAGTGTCGGTTCGTCGGCCTGATGCTGGCGCCCTTTCTGGATCGCCCCGCACTGACCGCCATCATCGGACGGGACATGTTCGCCGATCCTGATCAGATCGACGGATTTCGCTCCCTGATGAGCACGGACGACAAACCCTTCGAGTGCGTGGGAGAGCGACGCGAGTCCGCCGCCGCCATCCGGCTGCTCAGCCGCCGACCCGAGTGGGCCGGCTCCCCGGTCATCGCCGCCCTGGCCCCGACGGCTGAGGCGCTGACCACCGACAGGGACGTCGACGAGCTCTTGGCCCCGGACCGAACGGTGGGGATGGGCTCGGGCGACATCGACGGACTGGTCGACCGCCTCATCGGGACCCCGGTGCCACCCACGATCCCG
>DASXMT010000300.1:0-4924 GCA_036495505.1 Acidimicrobiales bacterium
GGTACTTCCTGTACATCGCGCCCAACGGGTGGACCCAGAAGGACACCCCCAACGGGACCGGGCCGTTCAAGTACAAGAGCTTCACGCCCGGCCAGCAGAGCGTCTTTGTGCGCAACACGAACTACTGGAAGCCGGGACTGCCCCACCTGGACTCGGTGACGATCATAGATTTCCAGGACCCCACCGCCGTCCAGAACGCCCTCGTCAGCAAGGCCATCGACTGTACCGGGCAGCTCACCGGGACGCAGATGAAGATCCTGCAGAACACGAGCGGGATCATCGCCGTCCCCTCGCAGACCGGGTCTATCGAGCCGTTCACCATGCGCACGGACGTGGCGCCGTTCAAGGACGTCAACGTCCGTCAGGCCTTCCGGTACATCATCAACCGCCCCGAGTTCATCTCCAAGACCCTGGACGGCTTCGGCTGGGTGGCACACGACGTCACGTCGCCGTACGACCCGGATTTCGACAACTCGCTGCACCGGGAGCAGGACATCGCGCTGGCGCGCAGCCTGCTGAAGAAGGCCGGCTACGACAACAACCTGACCGTCACCCTGTACACGTCGCTGGCCGTGAACTCGAGCGCGCTCAGCATGGCGACCCTCTTCAAGCAGCAGGCAAGCGCGGCCGGCGTGACCGTGAACCTGAACCAGGTCAGCCCCAGCTCGTTCTTCGGCCCGAACTACTACACCAAAGTGCCCTTTTCGCAGATCTACTACAACTACTCGCCCTACCTGTCACAGGTCGCGCAGACGTTCCTGCCGACGTCCCCGTTCCAGGAGACGCACTTCAACGACCCGCACTACACGAACCTCTACTACAAAGCGAACAAAACATTGAGCGCCAGCGTGCGCAAGCAGATCATCTACGAAATGCAGCAGATCGACTTCACCCAGGGGGGCTACATCATCCCGTGCTTTGTGGACTCGCTCGACGCGTACAGTTCCAAGCTGACCGGCTTCCAGAAGGGAAATGTCGGCGAGCCACTGGGGAACTTCCCCTTCGAGGACTTTTCGTTCCAGTCCTGAAGGTGCCGACCCGATGTCGTTGAACACCGCGCTCGCTTCGGACGTCGCTCCGCCCAGACCCAGGGCAGCGGCGCCGCACCCGGTCATCCGCCTTATCGTCCAGCGCGTCGCCCTGGGTGTGCTGACGCTCTGGGTGGTCTCCGTGATCATCTTCGCTGCCACGGTGGCCCTCCCGGGGAACGCCGCCACCGCCATCCTCGGTCACTCGGCGACCCCGGCACAGCTGCACGCCCTGGAGGTGCAGCTGCACCTCAACCGGTCGGTATTCGACCAGTACGGCTCCTGGATCGGCGGAATCCTCACCGGTCATCCAGGGAAAAGCCTGGCCAACGGGACGCCGGTCTGGAGCATCGTCGGCCCCGCCGCGCTGAACTCGGCCGTACTGGTGGCCGTGTCCGGCGTTATCGCGAGCATTGCCGGGGTATCGCTGGGCGTGGTGGCGGCCCTGCGTAAGGACTCGCTTTTCGACCATGCCAGCTCGGTGCTCGCGCTAGCCGTGACATCCCTGCCCGAGTTCGTCGTAGCGATCACGTTGATCATCCTCTTCGCCACCGTCGTCTGGCACGTGCTCCCAGCAGTCTCCCTGCTGGCCCCAGGCACCTACGCCTGGGCCAACCCCCGCGAACTCATTCTCCCCGTGGCCACGCTGGTCATCGTGACGGTGCCCTACATCACCCGGATGACGAGGGCGGCGATGGTCGAAGCCCTGGCGTCGGACTACGTCGAGATGGCCCGGCTCAAGGGGTTGCCGACGCGGCGCATCCTGGTCGTGCACGCCCTGCCCAACGCCGTCGCGCCGGTCGTCCAGGTCCTCGGGCTCACCTTCCTCTACCTGGCCGGGGGGATCGTAATCGTGGAGTTCGTGTTCGCCTTCCCCGGCATCGGGCAGGCCCTGGTCAACGCCGTCACCAACCGCGACGTGCCGGTGATCCAGATGATCGTCCTGCTCCTCGCCGCCTTTTATGTCCTCGTCAACATCATCGCGGACGTCGTGGCCCTGCTCTCCACCCCGCGCCGCCGTCTGCCCCGGGCGTAGATCATGGCCACCGCATCCGACGTCACAGCGGCCGTGCTACCGGCGCGCCGCCGCCAGGGATGGACGGCCATCCTCCGCCAGGCAGCGTCGCTGCCCAGAGGCAGATTCGGCCTGGGGGTGCTGGGGTTCGTCGTGGCCGTCGCCGTGGTCGGGCCCTTCGTGGCCCCCCACTCGGCCACCGCCAGCATCGTCGCCCCGTTCGCCGACCCTTCCCGCCAGGCCATCCTCGGCGGGGACGTGCTGGGGCGCGACGTGCTCTCCCGTGTGCTCGACGGGGGGTGGGTGCTCCTGGCGATGGCGGCGGCCGCCACCGCGCTCGGAGTGGCGCTGGGGACGGCGAGCGGCATCGCCGCCGGCTACCTCCAGGGCCGCCCGGACGGGATCATCATGCGGACCGTTGATGTGCTCCTGGCCTTCCCCCAGCTGGTTTTCGCGCTGCTGCTGGTATCCATCCTCGGCCCGACGGTGTGGCTGACCATTCTGGCCGTGGGCCTCTCCCACGCCCCGCAGGTCGCCCGCGTGATGCGCTCGGCCACCCTGGACGTTTCCGAACGGGACTTCGTGAAGGCCAGCGAACTGCTCGGCGTGAAGCGCCGGCGAATCATGGCTGGGGAGATCCTGCCCAATTTGGTCAGCCCGCTCATGGTGGAGATCGGGCTGCGGCTCACCTACTCCATCGTCATCATCGCCGGGTTGTCGTTCCTCGGGTTCGGCCAGCCACCGCCAGCGCCGAACTGGGGCATCATGATCAACGAGAACCGTCAGGGGCTAGTGCTCAACCCGTGGGCGGTGGTGGTCCCCGCCATCCTGATCGCCCTGCTCACCATCGGCGCCAGCACGTTCACCGATGCGGTAGCCAGGGTGACCA
Organism: Acidimicrobiales bacterium; assembly: GCA_036495505.1. GTDB lineage: Bacteria > Actinomycetota > Acidimicrobiia > Acidimicrobiales > RAAP-2 > DASXMT01. The sequence continues at coordinate 2,933 of DASXMT010000300.1, forward strand.
TCGGGATCGACCGCGAGACTACGACAGCGGCCCTGCCGACGCTTGCCGCGGGCGAGGAGCCGTGAGCTCGGCCGGCGACGTCAGGGTCGACGTGCAGGGGCTGCGCATCGTGCTGTCCGGAAGCTCGGCCGACGTGGTTGACGACGTGTCCTTCCAGGTCCGTTCGGGCGAGCTGCTCGGCCTCGTGGGGGAGTCGGGCTCGGGAAAGACCACCGTGGCCCTTGCCCTTCTCGGTCACGTCCGTCGCGGCCTTGAGGTGGCGGCCGGGAGAGTGCTGGTGGGGGACACCGACATGGTGAAGGCACCGGAGCAGCAGCTGCAGCGCTTGCGCGGCGGCGAGGTGGTCTACATCCCCCAGGACCCGGCGTCGGCGCTCAATCCGGCGCTCCGGGTCGGGACGCAGCTGAAAGATGTACTGCAGGCCCACCGCCAGGTGGCGGCGGCCAAGCACCTCGGCGATCCGAAGGCGAGGCTGCAGCAGACTCTCGAGGAGGTCGGCCTCGGCGGAATGCCCCGGCTGTTCAAGGCCTACCCCCATCAGCTGTCGGGCGGCCAGCAGCAACGGGTCGTCCTCGCCATGGCTTTCGCTCTGCGGCCGAGCGTGATCGTGCTGGACGAGCCGACGACTGCCCTGGACGTGACGACGCAGCGCCATGTGCTCGACACCGTGCGCAGTCTGTGCAGTGCTTACGGTGTGGCAGCCGTTTACATCTCGCACGACCTGGCCGTCGTCGGCAGTCTCGCCAGCACCCTCACCGTGATGTACGCCGGCAAGGTGGTCGAGAGCGGGACCACCGCCGCGGTGTTCGGCCGTCCCGCCCACCCCTACACCAGGAGGCTTCTGCGGGCGATCCCGTCCCCCGAGCGCGCTGAGGTCCTCGAGGGGATCGAGGGCCAGCCGCCCCATCCGACCCGCCGGCCGCGCGGGTGTGATTTCGCCCCCCGCTGCCTGCTGGCTGTACCCGCCTGCAGGGACGGTCCCATCCCGGTCGTATCCCTGCCAGGCGGTCGCCTGGTGCGCTGCCTGCGGACCGAGCTGACCGCCGGTCCCGACATCCGCGACCCGCTGGAGATCTCAGCATCCCAACCTGAGGACCAGGACGCCCAGCTGCGCGTGTCGGGGCTGTCCGCCCGCTACGGACCCACCGAAGTGCTCTCCGACATCACCCTCACCGTCGGCCGCGACCAGTGCGTCGCCTTGGTCGGCGAGTCGGGCTCGGGCAAGACCACCCTCGCCCGCTGCGTGGTCGGCCTCCACGCCTCGTGGTCAGGCCAGGCGCAGTTCCGGGGCCAGGACCTCCCCCGGTCAGCCCAGCAGCGCCGGCCTCAGGTCCTCCAGGCCATCCAGTACATCTTCCAGAACCCCTATACCGCCCTCAATCCCCGAAAGACGATCGGCCAGATCATCGATAAGCCCCTGCGCCATTTCTACCCATCCTTGTCCCGCTCCGAGCGGGACGAGCGTGTGACCCGCGTGCTGTCCGACGTTGCCCTCGGCCCTGATTTCTGGTCCCGTTACCACGACCAGCTCTCGGGAGGCGAGCGGCAGCGGGTCGCCATCGCCCGGGCCCTCGTGGTCTCTCCTGACCTCCTGGTCTGCGACGAGATCACCTCCGCCCTCGACGTGTCCGTGCAGGCGACGATCGTCGAGCTCCTGCGGCGTCTGCAGGCCGAGCGGCACCTATCCCTCCTGTTCATCACCCACAACCTGGCCCTGGTCCGCTCCATCGCCCAAACGGTGACCGTGCTGTCCCAGGGGAAGGTTGTCGAGCATGGTCACGTCAAGCGGGTTTTTGAGCGACCCGAGAACCCCTATACGGTGCGGCTTATGGAGGACGTGCCCAAGGTAGTCACGGCCGAGCAGCAGCCGCGCCTCCCGGCCCCATGAACCCCGCCGCTACGCCGGTCTTTCGGGCCCGTCTTGCAGGCTGCGGAGGGCAGGCATGTGAGTAACCGTGGACCTAGAACTCCTTATGTGGACCTAGAACTCCT
>DASXMT010000301.1:0-8826 GCA_036495505.1 Acidimicrobiales bacterium
CCACTCCGCCTACCTGCAGGTCGTGGCCAATCTCAATCACTGCTCGAGGTTCTCGGAGACAGTGCAGGGACAGAAGATCACAGGAACCCTCAGCCCCGTCTCGAACAGACGATTCGGGAACGAGAGCTCGAGTTTTACGGCCAACCTGACCGTCCAGGGGACCGTGCTCAGTCAGGAGATCGTGATCGCCCGGAAGGGCGGCACCCTCGCCGCCGTAGCCGTGGGTGATTACGGGACCATCGACACCCCGCTGCTCAACGGGTTGACCACCAAGGCGGTGCGACTGATCCCCGCGTAGATTTTTGGTTACGGCCCGGCGGCGGGCACCGACCGACCACTCGACCAACCGACAATTCAAAGGGGAACAGGCATGCAGGGACAGAAGATCTTGGTCACCGGACCGGCCGGGCACCTGACCGCACCGCTGGTCCGCGAGTTGGCCAAGGACAACGATGTGTGGGGACTGGCACGGTTCTCGCGTCCCGGCCAGCGCGCCGAGCTGGAGGCCCTGGGGGTCACCTGCGTCCAAAAGGACCTGGCCGTCGACGACTTCGGCGACCTCCCCGACGACTTCGACTACGTCTTCCACGCCGGGGCCATGGTGGCCATGGACTCCGAGAAGGACATGGCCCACACCTTCGAGGTCAACGTGCAGGGCACGGGCCGATTGATGACCCACTGCCGATCGGTGAAGACCTTCGTCCACTGCTCCACCGGCGGCGTCTACGCCCATGCCGACCACCCTCGCACGGAGACCGACGACTACGGGGCCACCATCCCGGCCTACAGCCTGTCCAAGATCGCGGCCGAGCACCTGGTCCGCTTCATCTCCGAGCAGTGGAAGATCCCTACCATCCTCCTCCGCATCGGGGCGGTCTACGGATTCGACGCCACCGGACCCGCCGTCCGGCTCGACCGCATGGTGCGGGGCAAAGAGATCTGGGTCAACCCGACGGAGCCCAGGGGTGCCTCGGTCATGTGGCAGGGCGACGCAGTCCGGCTGGCCATCGCCGCCTTCGACGCCGGCCGGCTGCCGGCCATCACCGTCAACTTCTGCGGAGACGAAGCAGTCAGCATCGAGGACTACTGCACCTACGTGGGCCAGTTGCTGGGCATCGAGCCCAGGTTCAAGTACACCGACGGGACGTACCCGGCTGGGCAGATGGACACCACCTTGATGCACGAGGTCCTGGGTCGGTGCGAGACGTCGTGGCGAGACGGGTTCCGCCAACTCGCCGCCCACCGCTATCCCGACTTCGAGCTGCGCCGGGCGCCGGACTGAGCCCCGACTGCTCCGCCGGATCAGCCGGCGAGCTCTTTCACCTGTTCGATGAGGTCGACGGGCCGCTGGTCGCCGATGGGCACAGGCGACACCTGGAGGTGGGTGACCCCGGCCTCGGCCAGGGCGGCGATGCGCTCGGCCACATGGCCAGCCGGCCCGCACAGCGAGGTCAGCTCGAGGAGCTCTTCGGGAACGGCGGCCTCCGCTTCGGCCTTCTTGCCGCTCAGGTACAGATCCTGGATCTTCTCGGCCGCATCCTCGTAACCAGAGCGACGGGCGACGTCGTTGTAGAAGTTCCGGCCCTTGGCCCCCATCCCGCCGATATAGAGGGCCAGACTGGGGCGGGACAACTGGCGTACGGCAAGCACGTCGGGGCCGTCGCCGATGGCCAACACTCCTCCAGCGGCGATCGACAAAGGCCCGAGCGACGCGTCGCGTTTGGAGGTCCCCTCGTCGAGGGCCGGCCCCCACACCGCCTTCACCTTCTCGGGGATGAACAGCATCGGAAGCCAGCCGTTGGCCACTTCCGCCGTCATGGCCACGTTCTTCTCCCCCAGGGACGCCACCCACACCGGGATGTCGGATCGCACCGGTCGGCCGATGATCTTGAGCGCCTTGCCCAGCCCGGTGCCCTGGCCGGGAGGGAGCGGCAGGGTGAACACATCGCCCTCATAGGTGAGCGGCTCCTCTCGGGCCCACACCTTGCGGCAGATCTCGATCGTCTCGCGGGTGCGGGCGATCGGGGCGGTATAAGGCACGCCATGGAACCCCTCGATGACCTGTGGGCCCGAAGCCCCAAGACCAAGATGGAAGCGACCCTCCGACAGCGCGTCGATTCCCGCGGCTGTCATGGCGATCAAGGTGGGCGTCCGAGAATAGACAGGGAGGATGGCCGAGCCGATCTCCACCGTCTCGGTCAGGGCCGCCAGATAGCCCATCAGACTGGGGCCATCCAGCCCGTAGGCCTCGGCCACCCACACCAGGTCGAGCCCGGCGCGCTCGAAGTCGGCGACCTGGGCCGCTGACGCCCGGAACCCACCGGCGTAACTCAGCGTCGTCGTGATCTTCATCGCTTCCCCCTCGCAATCCTGCGACTCGGTGACTCGGGCGCGAAAGCGCCCTCGGGCATGTTCGCGTACAGGATGGCCGGCGGTCGAGGCGGCGAGGGCCTTCCGGCCCATCAGTCGACCGGCGAGCCCTCAGCGATGGCCTGGTCGAGGCGGGCGCGCTCGACATCGATCATCTCGGCCACGTGCTCGTCCTCGGCCATGACCGCATCGAGATCGGCGGACTCGTAGCCGATGACGTCCATGTCGGCGAAGGTCTGGCGCATCTTGGGGCCCCACAGTCCGACATCCTTCAAGGTGGGAACGATCCGAGTGAACAACAAGCTGCGGAACACGCGCTGGCTCTCGCTGTGGTTGACGAAGTCGATGCAGTCCTCAGGGTCATAGCCGAGGCGCTGCCACAGCTCTTCGCCGAGAAAGCGGTCGCGCATCCGGTAACAGGCATCGGCGCAGAATTCCTCGCGGTCGTCGCGCTCGGCCTGAGTGAGCTGCGGGTAGTAGTCGCGAAGGGCCAGTCGACCGAACATGACATGTCGCGCTTCGTCCTGCATGACGTACGCGTTGACCGCCTTGCCCAGCGGGTCGCCCGCCGTGTTCCGGATGAGCCCGAAGGCGGCCAGGGCCAGCCCCTCGATCAGCACCTGCATACCCAGATAGGTCATGTCCCAGCGCGAGTCGGTAAGCACATCATTGAGCAGTGACTTCAGGTTGTCGTTGATCGGATAAGCGATCTCGATCTTGTCGAGGTACCGCGAATAGGTCTCGACGTGGCGAGCTTCGTCCATGACCTGGGTGGCGGCGTAGAACTTCGAATCGATGTCGGGCACCGTCTCGACGATCTTGGCCGTGCAGATCAGGGCACCCTGCTCACCGTGGAGGAATTGGCTGAACTGCCAGGCCACCATGTTCCGCCTCACGTTGCCCCGCTCGGCCGCGGTCAGCTTGTCCCACACCGGCGACCCGAAGATCGGCACCAGCTCGTCGGGTAGCTGGAGCGGGTTCTCCAGGTCTGGGTCGTGGGACCAGTCGATCCGCTCGGCAGCATCCCACTGCTTCTTCTTGCCCTTCTCGTAGAGGCTGATGAGCTTGTCCCGCCCATCGTCGTAATCCCAGGTGAACCGGGCCGTTCCCGTCTTGTCCTCTGTCTGCCAGCCGGTCTTGTCCACCGGCAGCTGGTACACCTTGGTCGTCATCGTTCCCCCTGCGCACTAGACACCTCTATTCAGTGTGGAAGGACACCGAACCCTTGTCAACGAGCCCTACGCCACCGCCGGGCGATACGACTTACCCGCAGCCAATACCGTGAGACCAGCCAATATCGGTCGAGAACCGAAGGATTCCGACAATGTGTCGATCCTGAGGGGTGGTCAGCGTCAATTGGGCGATGCGGACATTCCGCCACCCACAAACGAGGAGCCAACGATGCAATACATGTTGATCATTCACAACGACCCCGAATTGCACCCCCAGCCCGGCGGTCCCGGATGGGACCAGCTCATGGCCGACTACGCCGCGTTCAGCGAGCAGCTGGGCTCCTATACGGGCGCTCCGCTCAACGATCCGAGCACGGCCACCACCATCCGGGTGCGGGATGGCAAGACCCTGACCGTCGACGGCCCCTTCGCCGAGACCAAGGAATGGATGTCCGGCTACTACGTCATCGACTGCGACGAGCTCGACCAGGCCCTCAAGGCGGCGGCGATGGTGCCGTCGGCCAAGTACGGCTCGGTCGAGGTCCGACCCGTGGCGGAGATGTAGATCTGGAACCGGTTGACATGCCCTCCCGCGGTGGTCCGGTGGACGAGGCCCTCGAGCTCGCCTACCGGACCGATCGCGGCCGGGTCCTGGCCTGCCTGATCGGCATCGTCAAGGACTTCGACCTGGCCGAGGATGCGCTGCAGGACGCCTTCGCCGCCGCGGCAGAAACGTGGCCCCGGCGCGGGATTCCCGCCAATCCGGCCGGTTGGCTGGTGACCACGGGCCGCCGCAAGGTGGTCGACCGGTTGCGGCGCGCCGCCGCGGCCGAGCGGCGCCACCGGGTGTGGGGCGAGCTCTCCATCGCCTGGGATGCCGGAGAGGGAACCGGGCCCATCGCCGACGACCGTCTCCGGCTCATCTTCACCTGCTGCCATCCCGCCTTGTCGCTCGAGGCTCGGGTGGCGTTGACCCTGCGCTCGATGGGCGGTCTCACCACCGAGGAGGTGGCCCGCGCCTTCCTGCTCTCCGCACCGGCGCTGGCCCAACGGATCGTTCGGGCCAAGCGCAAGATCCGGGAGGCCGGCATCGCCTACCGGGTGCCATCGCCCGACCAGCTACCCGAGCGGCTGGATGCCGTGCTCACCGTCATCTACCTGATCTTCAATGCCGGATACCTGGCCGGCAGCGGCACCGAGCTCGTGCGGGTGGACCTGTGCGACGAGGCCCTCCGGCTGGCCGGCCTGGTGGTGGACCTACTCCCCGACGAGCCGGAGCCGCTCGGTCTCGCCGCGTTGTTGCACTTCCAGGACTCGCGGCGTTCGGCTCGGGTCGACGCTGACGGCCGCCCGCTGACCCTCGAGGAACAGGACCGGGGGCGCTGGGACAGGGACAAGGCCAACACCGGTTTTGCGCTGCTCGACCGGGCTCGGGCCAAACATGCAGTCGGCCCCCACCAATTGAAAGCGGCCATCGGCGCGCTGCACACCGGAGCGCCGCAGGCCGGCCGCACCGATTGGGCCACCATCGTCCTTCTCTACGACCGGTTGGTGGAGTGGGAGCCGACGCCCATCGTCCGTCTCAACCGGGCGGTGGCGGTGGCCATGGCCGATGCCCCGGCGGCCGGCCTGGCCATCCTGGACGACGCCCACCTCAGCACCGAGCTGGATGACTACCACCTGTTCCATTCCGCTCGGGCTGACCTCCTGCGGCGGTCCGGCCGGCTCGACGAGGCGGCGACGGCCTACCGCCGGGCCCGCGACCTCACTGACAACACCGTCGAACAGAGCTTCCTGGGCCGGCGCCTCGATGAACTGTCCGCCTCGTTCGACGAGCCCGGCTCGACGGTCAGCCGATGAGGCGCATCTGCGACCGGAACCACTGGGTCTGGTGCACGTAGTGCTCGGACCCGATGGCGATGCCGGCCAGCGTGTCGGCGCTCGCCTCCCGCAGTTTGGCCGGTACCCCCAGGGCCACCGACCCCGTCGTCACGGTCATGTTGTCCGGTACCACCGCGTTCGACCCGACGACCCCTCCGGCCTGCACGATCGCACCGTGGAGGACGACCGATCCGCTCCCCACCAGGGATCCGTCTTCGATCGTGCACCCTTCGAGGTGGACCAGATGGCCCACCACGCAGTCATCGCCGATGCGCGTGGGGGTGAACTCCGTCGTATGCACAACCGACCCGTCCTGGATCGATGTGCGTGCTCCGACCCGTATCTCGCCTCCATCGCCCCGTAGGACGGCGCAGGGCCAGACCGAGGATTGGGCCCCGATGGTCACGTTCCCGATGATCACCGCGTCGGGGTGGACGAACGCCGTCTCGTCGATGATCGGTACCAGGTCACCCAGGGCATAGATCGGCACATCCGCTCCTTGTTCCTCAACTCGTCGGCCTCGTCCTCGACGGCCTGCCCATTGGCGCCTGCCGCGAGGTGCAGACCAGGATGCCACCGGACACCGGTGTGATCCGCGTGGTGCCGGTCAGGCGGAGGTATACCTGTCGGGCAAGCGAACGGGCGAAGGGGTTGTGATGGTTCACAGAGGGCTGCTGATCGGATGCGCAGTGGTGATGGCGGGCGCGACGGCGGCCGGCTGCAGCAGCGGCGGCGGCAGCGCAACCAAGACCACGAAGTCGACGACGACGACGACGACCAAGAAGACGCACCCCTCGACCACGACGAGTGCGCCTTCAACCACGGTGGCGCCGTCCTCCTCCTCCACCACCACCACCAGTACAAGCCGTCCCCCGGCGACCACGACCACCACGGCGGGTGTTCCCCCCTGTACGTCGTCGCAGCTGTCCGTGTCCGTCGGCCAGTCACAGGGTGCGGCCGGGTCGCTGATCGTGCCGCTGGTGTTCCAGAACACGGGGGGCACGACGTGCTCGCTCCAGGGCTATCCCGGCGTCTCCATCGTGGGCACCGGCGGGGCCCAGCTCGGTCCCGCCGCCGCCCAGACGGGTCAGGCCACGCCGTTGGTCACCCTGCCGGCGGGTCAGACCACCATGGCTATCTTCCGTCAAGCCAATCCGGGCAACCTCAACTGCACGCCGGTGTCGGCGACGGGTTTCCGGGTCTATCCCCCCAACCAGACCGCCGCTCTCTTCGCCGCCGACTCGTCCCTCACCACCTGCCCCGACGTTCCTCAGGAGTCGCCGCAGATCTCGCCGGTGGGCACGACCCCGTAGCCAGCCTCAGGGGACCGGTGCCCGACGTCCGGTCCCGACGCCGGGCCTACGTCCACTCCTTGGGAACTGCGGCCGAGTGGCGCCAGTCAGCCAACAGGGTCCGAATGGCGGTGATCAGGGACATGGGCTGATCGAGCATGACGTGGTGGTAGGCCAAGGGGATCTCGATCACCGGTGCGTTGCGACCGAGCTTCTTGTACATGAAGGTCCCGATGTCGGGGGTGACCAGACCGAACTGGGCCCGCAACAGTGCCACCCGGCACGAGACGGCGGAAAGCACGTCGGGGTCGGGGCGCTCGAACCCGTCGTGAAAGGCAGGATCGAACTTCCAGCTCCATCCACCGGGAACCTGGTGCGCCGAGGTACGGGCCACGTGGTCCATCACGTAGGGAAGCAAGTTGGGCTGGTCGGGCACAGGCTGGAACCGGGCCAGGGCGGCCTCCAGCGTGGGGTAGACGCGTAGGGGACCGAAAACTCCCTCCCGGGCGGCCTCTTGTTCGGGCGAGACCTCCCAGATGGGCGAGTCGATGATGATGACCCCCTTCATCCGGTCTCCCGAGGTGGCCGCCGCTCCGATGGCGGCCAGGCCCCCCATGCTGTGGGCAACGACCACCGGCGGCTCGGGCCCGGTCAGCTCTGCGGCCACGGCGACGATCTCGCGCCCCCACTCGGTGAAGGTGTAGCGGGTCCGCCTTCCGCTGTCTCCATGACCGGACAGGTCGAGGGCGGCTACGCTGCACTCCCCGGCGAGCAACGGCGCCACATGGTCCCACCAGCGGCTGTTCGCACCCCCGCCGTGGACGAGCACCACGCCGGGGCAGGAACGATCGCCCCAGCGCCGGAAGGCGATCGAACACCCGTCGACCGAGACGTGCTCGATGGCCACAGGGGCGGCCAATGCCCCCCGGAACCAGGCGGGAGCCTCGGTCGCCGCACTCCCAGTGTTATCGAGGTCCAGGGCTGGCATACCCGGAGATTCTAGGGAACGGCGGGGAGCCTCCCTCGGGCCACCCGGTCGGTGGCATGGTCGGACCGCCCGACGGTGCTCGGTTCGCCCGTGCCCTTGCGCTAGCGTTGAGGGGCCGAGAATCCTCGGCATCCCAATCGATCGGCAGCCCGCGGCCCCGTTCCGGGCCCACCCATCTGCACTCGCGCCGCCCGACGACCTGGCCGGCCCCAGCACAAGGAGACCGCATGACCAGCGACCAGAACCGCCCCGCCTTCAAGGTGGCCGACCTGTCGCTCGCGGAGTTCGGCCGCAAGGAGATCGTGTTGGCCGAGCATGAGATGCCCGGCCTCATGGCCATGCGCGCCGAGTTCGGCACCGAGAAGCCCCTCCAGGGGGCCCGGATCACCGGTTCGCTGCATATGACCGTCCAGACCGCAGTGCTGATCGAGACCCTGACCGCTCTGGGCGCCGAGGTGCGGTGGGCCAGCTGCAACATCTTCTCCACCCAGGATCACGCCGCCGCCGCCGTGGCCGTGGGGGCCGATGGCACGGTGGACGACCCCAAGGGGGTCCCTGTGTTCGCGTGGAAGGGCGAGAGCCTCGAGGAGTACTGGTGGTGCACCGAGCAGGCTCTGGTGTGGCCGAGCGAGGGACCCACCATGATTCTGGACGACGGTGGCGACGCCACCTTGTTGGTGCACAAGGGGGTCGAGTTCGAAAAGGCCGGCGCCGTGCCCGATCTGTCCACGGCCGACTCCGAGGAGTTCGCCGTCGTCCTCAGCGTGCTCACCGCCAGCCTGGCCCAAGACGGGCAGCGCTGGACCACCATCGCCAACGGCATCAAGGGTGTCTCCGAGGAGACCACGACCGGGGTCCATCGTCTCATCGAGATGGAGCGCAACAACGAACTGCTGTTCCCGGCCATCAACGTCAACGACGCGGTGACCAAGTCGAAGTTCGACAACAAGTACGGCTGCCGACACTCGCTGATCGATGGCATCAACCGGGCTACCGACGTGCTCATAGTCGGCAAGGTCGCCGTGGTCTGTGGGTACGGCGACGTCGGCAAGGGATGCTCCGAGTCGCTTCGCGGCCAAGGGGCCCGCGTGATCGTCACCGAGGTGGACCCGATCTGTGCTCT
>DASXMT010000302.1:0-3886 GCA_036495505.1 Acidimicrobiales bacterium
AAATCCCGCCGCCCCGACCAGGTGGGCTTGACCATTCCTTTTCTCAGGATCCTCTCTCAAACAGGCGTTTGGAAATGGGCGGGATTAGCGACCGTAGCTGCGTCCTACAGCACTTCAGACAATACCCAGTCGGTGCTAAACGGTGTCCTCCACCACGTCCGGGCTCATCTCTCAAGGTGAACGTAGGGTGAAACAATTCACCGCAACGTATGACTTCGAGGGGAACCCCAGGTCGTGGGTAATCATTGCGTGACATGACAGCCCCCCAACCCGCCTACGCCTCCATCGACCACAAGGTCATCCAGCTCTTCGCGTTGGTTTCCGAGTCCCTTGCCAAGGCCACCCACGCACTCCTCAACGATGAGCCGCTTCTAGGGCAGTCGGTGATCGACGGGGACCAGGGTGTCGATGCCCTGACCGCCGAGGTTGAGCTCCTCATTTGGGATGAATTGCAGGAACGGCCGGTCCAAGGTGAAGAGCTGCGCTACCTGGTCGGCCTCCTTCTGATCATCCCAGAGCTCGAGCGGAGCGCCGACTTGGCCGAGCACGTGGCCCACAGGGCCGTGGTCCACCTCGGGACATACATGAGCCCACGGAGCCGCGGCATCGTCCAGCTCATGACCGAGGTCGCCAACGAGATGTGGCAAGAGGCGGCCGATGCCTTCGGGGAGCGAGACCGGATCAGCGAGCGTTTGGACGAGGCGGACGAGGAAATGGACACCCTCCACGAACGGTTGACCCGCGAGGTGGCAGCAGAGGAGATGTCGGTCACCATCGGAGCCCAGGTCACGCTTCTGGCCCGCTTCTACGAGCGACTGGGCGACCATGCGGTCAATCTCGCCCGCCGCATCGAGCTGCTGACGGGATCCCGCACCTGATTGGTCGGATGGGCGATCAGTGGTGGAAATTGGTGATGACAGTGTTCAGGTCGGTGACGGACACACCCAGGTCGTGGCGGACGTTGGCCAGATCCGACCGCGCCGAGGTGAGAACGCCCTGGTTGGACGGGTAGGAAGCCGGCAGCAGGGCCAGCAGCGATTGTGAGACGCCTCCGGTGGCGCTCTGGGCCGCGGTGAGCTGGTGTTGCAAGTCGGTGTACGCCGTCTTGACCGCGGTGGGAACCGGTGAGCCCTGGTTGGCGGGAGGGGCCATCAACTTCTGGATCGCCGGCAGGCGAGCAGCCATCTCCGCTTCGATACTGGAGGCGTAGTCCGCGGCCAACACCATGTCGGCCGCCGGCACCTGGAGGGCGAGCACGTAGTTCTGGACCATGGCGGCGTGGTCGGCGGCCACATCGGCCGCGGTGGAATCGGTCGGCGCCTTGGCGGCCAGTGCGTTCATCTCGGTCAGCGTCTGGGTGAGCGAGCCACTGAGGATTGACTGATCGGCGGGGACGATGGTCTTGGAGGAGGCGGTGGCGGCCAGGACCCGGTGCAGGGCGGTCTGACGGGCGGTGATCGCCGCCACCAGTTGCGCCCGGGCCGCGGCGACTCCGGTCAGCGGAGCGGTGGTGGCGGTGGCGTGCGTGGCCGCCAGGGCCGGGTCGGGGGCCACGCCCAGGCTGAAAGCCGAGACCGCTACGGCCGCGGCCGACCAGAGAAGGCTGCGGCCAGGGGAATGGCGGGATCTCATCGGGGGTCCAGTTGGTGGTGGGGAGCAAATGACGTCATGGGAACGAGCAAGGTTGCCACACGGCACAGGGATGGGTGCTGACGCCCGCGCCCGCGCCCGCGCCCGCGCCCGGGCTGGTCGGGAGGCGCCCGGCGCCGGACCCCGTGTAGCGTGCCCCCGTGGTCCAGGTCACCGGCACTCTCCAGAAAGAAGCATGGGACAAGAACGTCCTGCCCCCCGTCGAGCAGGTCAGGCCCGGTTTGTGGTCGATCCCCGTGCCCATACCCAACAACCCGCTCCGCTACGTGCTCGTCTACGCCATGGAGCTGGGCGGTGGCGGGGTGGCCATCGTGGACGCCGGCTGGAACACCGACGAGGCATGGGACTCGCTCAACCGCGGCTTGGAGACAGCGGGTGGATCCATTGCCGACGTGCAGGCCGTCCTCGTCACCCACAACCATCCCGACCACTACGGGCTGGCGGGCCGGGTCCGCGCCGAGTCGGGTGCGTGGGTCGGCCTGCATCCCGCTGACGCCAAGGCGCTCCAGGCTCGTTACGGTGACACGGACGAGCTGCTGGCCCAGATGAACGACTTCCTGGTTGACTCGGGCGTCCCCGACGACAAGCTCCTCGATCTCAACATGGCCTCCATGATGATCAAATCGCAGGTCACCATCGCGTTGCCCGACGTCATGTTCGAGGACGGCAAGCACATTGAACTGCCCGGGTGGGACCTGACCACCATCTGGACGCCCGGCCACTCCCCCGGCCACGTCTGCTTCTACAGCGAGGATCAGCGCCTCTTGCTGTCCGGTGACCACGTGCTCCCCCGGATCACCCCGAACATCTCAGCCCACACCCAGCAATCCCCCAATCCGCTGGGCGACTACCTGGAATCCCTGCTGAAGCTCCAGAACCTGGACACCCACGAGGTGCTTCCCGCCCACGAGTACCGCTTCGCCGATCTCCAGAACCGGCTCGAGGAGCTGATCAAGCACCATGGCGACCGCTTGGAGGAGATCGAGCACGTCGTGGCCGAGCATCCCGGGTCGACGGCCTGGGAGATCACCGTCAGGCTCAAGTGGTCACGGCCGTGGGATCAGATCCACGACTACATGCAGCGGTCGGCCAACGGCGAGACCCTGGCCCACTGCATCCTCTTGGAGCTCCACGACCGGCTTCGCCGGGAGGGTCACAACCCGGCCCGCTTCTACGCCGTGGAGCCGTAGGCCGAGCCCACGGGTAAGCTGGTCGTATCCGATTCGGCGGTCGGCGCGTTGTCTCCCTCGACGCCGAACTCCGACGTCAGCTTTCGCTTCTCTCGACGCTTCAACAGGATCTGCACGACCACTGCGATGACGATCAGCCCGCCGATCCCGGCCAGCGACCACAGGCCGACCTGGCGCAGGATCCGCTCGAAGGAGAGCCCGACCACGTAGCCGAGGAGGGTGTATCCCACGCCCCAGAGAATGCCGCCGGCGGCGTTGTAGAGGAGGAAGGTCCGGTACCGCAGGCCGCTGAACCCGGCGAGCCCGGGAATGATCGCCCGGGCAAAGGCTATGAACCGGCCCAGGAACACGGCAGGGCCGCCGTAGCGCTCGAGCAGCTGCATGGACTTCTTGACGCCGAGGTTTCCCCTCATGGGCCGATGGTCGAGCAACCAGGGCCCCGCCCGCTTGCCCACCTCGAAGCCGACCGAGTCTCCAGCGATGGCGCACACCACCACGACCACGATCATGGTCTCCAAGTTGACCCGGTGCAGGCCGGCCAACACGCCCCCGATGACCACGGCCGTCTCACCCGGAATGAAGAACCCGACGAGCAGAGCCGCCTCAGCAAAGGCCAAGGACCCCACCAGCGCATAGGCGGCCGGACCATGGAAGTGGAGCAACCTGCCTACGAACCCACCGGGGAGCTGCTGGTCGGACGACGCGGCAACCAGTCGCATCATGGTCAGGCCCATGACGGTGGGAAGGCTCACCGAAAAAGGGTGACGCTGAGCCATGTCCGGCGGCGACAGGCCGGACATGTCATCTTGTGGTCGAACGTTCGCCCCGGGAACCAGATCCCGAAGGGGAACTGGAGGACGAGGAGGTCGAGGACGCCGATCCGCTTGGTCTCGCCACAGGCCGAACAGGTCACCGTGAAGACCCCGCGGTCGGGCATGGGGTCGCCCGGCGATGGTGGTGTGGAAGCGTGACGGTCAGGGTCGGCGTCGGAGTACAGCGCGTGCTTGCCCAGGGGCCGCGCCCGACGAGGGCCACCCGATTCCTCT
>DASXMT010000303.1:0-7963 GCA_036495505.1 Acidimicrobiales bacterium
GACCTCGAGGGGATCGAGGTCTGCCATCAGCTTCGGGCTGCGGGCACGAGCACCCCCGTCCTGTTCCTCACCGCTCGAGACACGTCGGGCGACAAGCTGGCCGGACTGGCCGTCGGCGACGACTATGTGACCAAGCCGTTCAGCATCGACGAGCTGGTGGCCCGGATCCGGGCGGTACTTCGCCGAACCATGCCCGACGGTTCCGACCCCGACGGCCGCCTCCGGTTCGCCGACCTGATCATGGACGACGAGACCCACGAGGTCTGGCGAGCGGGCGAATTGATCGAGCTCACCGCCACTGAGTTCAACCTCTTGCGTTACCTCTTGGTCAACGCCCGACGCGTGGTGTCCAAGTCCGAGATCCTGAGCGCAGTGTGGGACTACGACTTCGAGGGCGACGCCAATATCGTCGAGACCTACATCAGCTACCTGCGCAAGAAGATCGACCGGTTCGATCCGCCCCTGGTTCACACCATCCGGCGAGTGGGCTACAGCCTCCGAGAACCCCCGTCATGAGCGTCCGTCGGCGGTACCGGGAGCTCCGACCATGAGGATCAGGCGACGGTTGATCGCCATCATGATCGTGCTGGTGGCTTTGGGTCTCGTCGCCGTGGACGTGGTCACCTACAGCTCGTTGCACTCGTATCTCTATGGCCGGACGGACGACCAGCTCAGCGTGGCTCAGGACCAGGTGGACTCGGCCTTCTTGCATGATGAGTCGCGCGGTGTGCCATTGAGCGCGGCGACTGTGGGCAGGATCGTAAGCCCCCAGGTGTACGTGGAGATCCTGAACCGGGCGGGGAACGCGGTCTTGACCCGACCTTCGGGGAGCAAGCTCTTCCAGGACCCGCCGCCGAGGCTTCCGGCCAAGCTGCCGGTGCGCGCCGCGTTCACCCGGCATGAGCTGACCCATGGGAGCTATCGCCCGGATGCGGCCGCGGTCAACGTCCCCTCGGTGGGGGCGGAGTCCCAGCCTGACGCCGAGTACCGACTCCAGGCATCAGCCCTTCCCAACGGGACTTTGGTGGTCGCGGCCCGGCTCGACTCGGTCAACGCCACGCTCAGTTCGCTCCTCCACGTTGAGCTGGCCGTTTCTGCCGGGGTGGTCGTCGCGCTGCTGATCATGTTGACCCTGCTGATTACCCGCGGCCTCCGACCCCTCGAAGACATGACCGCAGAGGCAGGGGCCATTGCCGCCGGCGACCTGACCCGGCGGGTGCAGCCGGCCGACGACAAGAGCGAGATCGGCAGGCTGGGCAAGGCGTTGAACGGCATGTTGGCGCAGATCGAGCTGGCTTTCGACAAACAACGGATCTCGGAAGACCGGCTCCGGCGCTTCCTCAGCGATGCCTCGCACGAATTGCGAACGCCGCTGACCTCGATCCGCGGCTACGCGGAGCTGCTCCGCAAGGATGCGCTCGAGGATGACGAGGCTCGGGAACGTGCGCTGGCCAGGATCGAGAGCGAGTCAGCCAGGATGGGCATGCTGGTAGACGACCTGCTGATCCTGGCCCGCATGGGCGAGAGCCCGGTTCCCGAGACACGGCCGGTCGATCTGACCTCCATCGTCACCGATGCGGTGGAGGACGCCAGGGCGCTCGATCCCAGCCGACAGATCACGCTCACGACCTCGGACCACGCCATCATCGAGGCCGACGAGAAGCACGTCGAGCAGTTGATCCAGAACCTGTTGCAGAACGCGCTGATCCATACGCCGGCTGGGACTTCGGTTGATGTCCGGGTGGAGCAGTCAGAGAGTCAGACCACCTTGCGGGTTCGGGACGAGGGCCCGGGACTGGATGCGGAGCAAGCCAGCCGGGTCTTCGATCGCTTCTACCAAGGCACCTCGTCGCGACGTGAGAGCGGATCCGGACTCGGGCTGTTTATCGTCGCCACCGTGGCCAAGTCCCTCGGTGGCGACGTCAGCGTGGACACCGCTCCGGGAAAGGGGGCCTCGTTCGTGGTCGTCCTTCCCCGCCGAGGCATGGCGCCCGACAGCCCGAACAACGGCCCCAGAATGCCAACCGGTCCCCAGACCGACGGCCGATCCATGCCCGGGGTACCACAGTCTGGCGCTCCGTCTCGACGCTCACCGGCACCTGCTCCGATCGAGGTCCATGAGCCCGACTCTGTTCACCATTGACCGGGGCACCGGTCCGCCGGTGCTCCTTCTTCACGGACAGCCCGGAACTGGATCGTCGTGGTCGGCGGTGATCGACCAGCTGGCCGACGAGTTCCGCGTGCTCGCCCCGGATCGCATCGGGAACGGCAGGTCCCCCGGGGAGGGAGGGGGGCTGTCCGCCAACGCGGCTGCCATCGCCGACTTCCTCGTGGATCTGAACGTAGCTCGGGCCACGGTGGTCGGTCACAGCTGGGGCGGCGGGGTGGCCATCCTGTTGGCCAGCCATTATCCCTTGCTGGTGCGAAGCCTGGTGCTGGTCGGATCGGTGGGGACCGCCGACACGGTCAACGGTTTGGACCGACTGCTTGCCACCCACGGGGTTGGCGATGCGCTCACCATCGCCGGCCTGGGTGTCATGGGCGGGGTGTTGCCGAGAATTCGCCGCTTGACACCGCGGCTCCCGAACGGGGCAGGCCGGTACCTCGAGGCCATCCTGCCCGATGAAGGTCTCTCCGATGGTCTTCCGGGCGCATGGGGACGGACGAAACGTACGTTCGTCATCGAACAGCGGGCCTTGCTCGACGAGCTCGAGGACATGGAGCAGGCAATGGCGGAGGTGGAGGTGCCCACATCGGTGGTGATCGGGGAGTGGGACCTCGTCGTACCTCCGCAATCTGCAGAAACCATGTCGCAAGCCATCCGCGGGTCCGAGCTGATCCGGTTGCCCCGCATCGGGCATTTCGTTCCCCGTGACGCCGCCGGTGCGTTGGCCGAGGTCATTCGAGCTACTGATGCCCGCGCCGGTGATCGTCCTGCCCGCTCACACTGATCGGGTCCGGTCCGACTCTCATTCTGCCCTGCTCACTGAGCGGCTCCCGTCCGACTTGGTCCGGCCCGTCCGACACTCTGGTGTGCCAGCCCTCGATGTCTGTCAGCCCTCGATGTCTGTCTTTCGATGTCTGTCAGCGGCTCGAGCCCCAGCGGCTCCGTCGGCTGTCGGCCCAATCCCGCTCAACCGGCTCGCCGAGGCGATTGATCCACCTGTTCGGGCGTCACGGTCATGGCGTGCCGTAGTTCCCGGGAATCACCGGCAACCAGTTGATGGCCCGGGGCAAGCGCATCGAAGACAGCGGTGAACTTCCAGTTCGTCTCGCGGAGCTCGGACAATGGGTCCGATCCCTCCACGATGCCCACTCCGGCTGCCAGTTGGGCATGACGGCCGGCGATCGTCGCCGCCCGAATGCCCAAGACCCACCGTCCGTCACCGGCGGCATCCATCCATCCGACCGGTCCGGCGTAATGGGCTCGGTCGCCGGGTTCCAGCTCATCGATGACGGACAGGGCTTGCTGACGGGGGACACCGCCGACAGCGGGCGTCGGGTGGAGCGTGGCCACCAGCTCGAGCACCGAGGGCCGGCTGGATGAGGGCTCCGACAGGGTGCCCGAGATGCTGGTGCCCAGATGGGAAACGTTGTGGAAGTGAATGAGGTCCGGAGAGGAAGGGACGTCGAGGCGTTCGCACATCGGGCCCAGAGCATCGGCTATGGCCTCGACCACCAGCCGATGCTCGCTGTTGTCCTTGGTCGACGCCCGGAGGTCAGGGGGCGCCATCGGTGCCGGATCGTCGCCGGCAGGGGCCGCATGGTTGGAGGACACTGGGATAGAGGCCTCAAAGGCGGAGGCCTTGTGGGCGGAGGACAGCTGGGGTCGGCTCGACGTGCCGGCCAGCGGTTGGCATCGCACCCTCTCGCCGGATCGGGCCACCAGGAGCTCGGGGCTGGCCCCCACGAATTGGGCGCCGTCGACTGGCATTGAGAAGACCGTGGCCGTCGGCTCGACGTCTCGCCATCGTCGAACGAGCCCGGGGATGTCGATAGGGGTATCGAAGGTCAACTCGATCTGGCGGGCCAGCACCACCTTGCGTAGGTCGCTGTGCCTGATGTAGCCCACGGCCCTGGCAACCGCATCGACAAACCAGCGGTCCGATACCTGCGGTGTGATCAGAGGGGCCGTGACCGACGGCGGCGTCATCGACGGCCCCGGACCCGGCGTGACCGGACCCGGCGTGACCGGACCCCCGGTCGGGCCTCCAGTCAGGCCTCCAGCCGAGTATGACGAGCGGGCCAGGAGCTCGGCCCGCCAGCCCGCTGACGGGGCCACCGCGGGGCCATGGCTGACTACGGTCAACCATTCCGCACCGTCGGCTGACCGACCGTAGATGAGCTCGGGCACCACGAGGGCGCCGGGTATCGCCCGGTCGAACGGGAGGCTGCCGAATGCGAGCACGCCCGACCCGGGCCGGCGGACGCGATCGTCAGTGTCGATGGCCGCCAGCCGATGCTGGACGCTCGCGACGCCGCCACCGTCCCCGAGGCCACCGGGCAGCGGTATCGACAAGGCCACCCCTACCCCCACCAGCGTCATCTCTTGGGTGGCGATGATGATCCCGCTCTCGCCTGCCAGGGAGAACGGGTCGATGGCCGCACCGTCATCGAGCAGCAGGGAGGTGGCCCGCAGGTGGTTGCCGGTCATGGCCGTCCTGTCCGGGTGGCGGTGATCAGCTGGCTGAGGCCGCCCGACAGCGCACGCCGGTTGACCGAGGAGAAGCCTGCGTCTTGGAGCATCGAACGCAGCTCCCCCGTGGGGGGCAGGTAGGCGGTGGACTTGGGCAGGTACCGGTAGGCGGCGCCGTCCGACAAGATCCCGCCGATCACGGGCACGACGTGACGGAACCAGGTTCTGTGACCGACCAGCAAGAGAGTGTGCTCGGGCTCGGCCACCTCGAGGAGGCTGATCCGGCCACCAGGCCTGACGATTCGGCCCAGCTCCTGGCACGCAGCACTCAGATCGGTGAAGTTGCGAAGGGCGTAGCCACAGGTGATGCCGTCCACGGAGGCATCGGCCACTGGGAGCGCCGACACATCGGCCTGAGCGAGAGGGCCGCCGGTTCGGTTGGCGGCCAACATGCCCCAGGACAGGTCCATGCCCACGGGCCTGAGCCCTTCGCTGTCGAGGATCCTGAGGAAGTCACCCGTTCCGCAGGCCAGATCGAGCACGAGCGATCCCGGTGGCAGCCCCAGGGCATCGACCGACTGCCGTCGCCATCGGATGTCGAGCCCGAAGGTCATGAGCCGGTTGACCAGGTCGTAGCGAGGCGCGATGGCATCGAACATGGACCGCACCAGGGCTGTCTTCTCCGAACCGGTGGGCAGATCGGCCTCTGCTGCCCGTGCCGCGATATCCAGCGGGATGAGATCCCCTGTCGCTGCTCGCGGTGTGGCCGGTTCGACGCTCATTGGGCTGCGGCCTCGTCGCCCTGATCCCGGACAGCCTGGATTTCGACAGGAGTTCCAACCTGCTCGATGTGATCGAGGGCCGCTTTGAGCAGCGTCCGGTTGAAATGATGTCCAACCAGGGTGGTCACCGCCGGGAGTAGCTGGGCATAGGCCTCCACCAGTCGCTCCGTGCGCTCGACATCGTCCTCACTTGATTCCTCCCGGAGCGAGCCCCGGATATGGATTGAGAACAGGTCGACGGCCTCGCGGGCTATAGACGCAGTGGCGGCGTGGTGGCGTCGGCCCAGATCCAACAGGGCAGAGAGGGGCACGCCCCATTCGAGCAGGGCTAGTCCGGCTCGGGCCGCGTCGACGTCTTCTGAGGTGTAGCGCTCCTCGGAACCCACTCGCCGAGGAACGAGCAGGCCCTCTGATTCGACGGCCCGCAGCAGCGGCAGCGGGACACCGGTACGCAGAGCCAGGGCTTCGATGGTGAACAGTTCCTGCTCGCGTGGTTGCGATGGCGATGCTCCCGCTTGGTTGGGATCCCGACCGGCGGCCGAGGCCACATGGTCGGACATGGTGCCCGCATCGGAGAGGCCAGACCCGGCCAGCTCGCTGAGCAGTGCCTCATCGGCCGCGTCGAGCTCGCCGTTCACCAGCCGGACGATGGTGGCCAGGGTGTACCCCCGCGACTGAAGGGAACGCACCCGAGCGATGCGCTCGAGGTGGCTGGTGTCGTACCAGGCCACCCGGCCCTGGCGCCGCGGAGCGGGAAGGAGGCCCTTGGACTGGTAGTACCGGATGGTGTCGACGGAGACCCCTGCTTTCGCCGACAGCTCCTCCACGCGCATCTCCACGAGTCCCACTCTAGGAGTAATCACTCATATAGTTGAAGCACGCACGTTCAGCTGGGCGAACCCGCAGAGGCGGAGCCGACAGAGCCGGAACCGTGGGCTCGAGAAGTGCTCTGCCTAGTAGCAGCGCGGTGCCTGGCAGGACTGCGGTGCCTGGTAGCAATGCGATGCCAATAGGACGGCCGTCGCGGCCGTCGCCTATAAAACGGCCGTGCCCATAGGACTGGCGTGCCTAGTAGAAGTAGCGGTACACGACCTGGGCCACACAGCTGGGCTTGGCCGCGTCCTCGACCTCCAGCGTGACGTCAAAGTTGACCTGGACACCACCCTTGACGTCTTCCACTCCTCCCACGGAGACGCCCATCCTGAGCTTGCTGTCGACGATGACCGGCGACGGGAACCGCACCTTGTTGCAGCCGTAGTTGATGCCCATGGACATGCCCTGGACCTCGAGGATCTCCGGTAGGTAGACGGGGATGAGCGACAGGGTCAGGTACCCGTGAGCGATGGTGGCGCCGAAGGGGCCGTCCTTGGCTCCTTCGACATCGACATGGATCCATTGAAAGTCTCCCGTGGCATCAGCGAACCGGTTGATCTTGTCCTGGTCGATGAGGTGCCACTCGCTGTAGCCGAGGTGCTGTCCCACCAGATCGTGGAATTTGTCGATGCCCTGCACGGTGGTAGTCATGGCATCGAACCTTATTGGAGAGGGAAGGGTGGGGACCACCGGACACCGCCCGATCCGGCGAGGGCCGGACCGGCGCAGCGACCCACCAGACACCGGCGAGGGCCGGACACCGGCGAGGGCCGGACCGGCGCGGCGGAGCGGGTCGGGCCAGGCAGGCGCCCCTTCGCCCCGATCTCAGTTCATCCTCACCAGGGATCAGTCGGTACGCTCGATCAGTGGCCGACGAAGACATGCATCACCATCGGAGCCTTCAGGGTGGGGGAGCGCGGGCGGCGGTGTTTGGGATCAGCGACGGGCTGGTCTCGAACGTGGCGTTGATCCTGGGTATGGCCGGCGCCCATACGTCGGCGAGCTCTGTCCGCCTGGCCGGCCTCGCCGGACTGGTCGGCGGGGCATGCTCCATGGCTGCAGGTGAGTACGTGTCCATGCGGGCGCAGACTGAGCTGATGCAGCGGGAGTTGAGGGTCGAGCGGGACGCCCTCCATCGCCAACCCGAGGGTGAGCGTCGGGAGCTGACCGCGATTTACGAACGGCGCGGGCTCGAGAGCGACCTGGCCTCTGAGTTAGCCACGAACATGATGCGGGACCCCGAGATGGCCCTCGAGACCCACGCTCGGGAGGAGCTGGGCATCAACCCCCATCAGCTGGGCAAACCGCTCCAGGCGGCAGGATCGTCGTTCGTCATGTTCGCGCTGGGCGCCTTCTTGCCACTCGTGCCCTGGTTGGTGGCGTCGGGAACGGGGGCCATTTGGGCATCGGTGATCATCGCCGGCATCGCCTCGCTTGTCGTCGGCGCTGCCCTCTCCTACTTCACCGGGAAGCCATGGCTCTGGTCCGCCTGCCGGCAGCTCCTGATCTCTGGCGTCGCCGCCGGCATCACCTTTACCATCGGCCGAATCATCGGCTGAATGGCCCCGGGGGCTGGTCCGCGGGAACCATTGGGTAGCGGATGCTGCTCAGCCAGCGGTGGCGATCGTTCCCGTGTAGGCCCGGTCCACATGGTCGTCAGTGAACCCCATAG
>DASXMT010000304.1:0-3532 GCA_036495505.1 Acidimicrobiales bacterium
CGGTCGAGATTCGGCAGGACGTTCCGCTGGGGGATGCCGTCGACCGGATCGGGATCCGGATTGGAGCTGTTGCGCGTGAGTCAAGGGCGTTACTGGACGATCCTCCGGCCGTCACGACCGGCGTCGAGCACTATGGCCGCCGCTCGGGAAGCCGAAGATGCCGGCTTGGCGGGCGTGTTGTCGGTCCAGCTGGACCGTCTCTGCGACGGCCGGTTCACGCTGGGGCTACGGACGAGCGTGCGAGCTCAGCACACCGACCATGACGGTGTCGCCTACGAACCCCCACTCGCCAACTCGGTGCCATCCTTTCGCTTCGGTATCGCGCAGGACTTTCGTTGCCCTCCCGGGGCCAGCTACTCCGTCGTCGACGCGTACAGCCAGACCGTCCGACGGCTCCCGGCCAGAATCCGAAGGTGGGGCTGTGGGAACGACGGTGGAGGTGGCGGAGGTGGACGGGAATCGAACCCGCCGCTGCGGATAGACCACAGCCAGCCGCTTTGAAGGCGGTGGAGCCCACCAGGTGCTCGGACACCTCCGAGGAGGAGCCTAGCCTAGGAGCCGTGAATGGCCGGCCTCCCTCCGTGGACAGTGTGGTTCGACATCTGGCCGGAACAGGGCTGCCTCACACCGTCTTGGTTGATCTGGCGCGGGAGGCGATCGCCGCCGCCGGCCCTTCGCCTGACCCGGCTGTGGTGTCAGAGTCGGTTTCCCAATTGGCGGGGCGATACGGTCGTCGCCTGCTGCAGCCCGTTGTCAACGCCACCGGCGTGCTGCTTCATACCAATCTGGGCCGGGCTCCAGTTGGCGTGGCCAGGTCGGCCGAATACTCCAATCTGGAATACGACCTCCTGCGAGGTGAGCGAGGTAGCCGGTCCGACCACGCGGCCGCGCTGTTGGCCAAAGCCTGTGGGGCCGAGGCTGCGTTGGTGGTGAATAACGGTGCGGCTGCACTGTTGCTGGCCCTCTCTGTCCTCGCCGCCGGGCGAGATGTGGTTGTCAGTAGAGGTGAGTTGGTCGAGATCGGCGGTGGCTTTCGGATTCCCGAGGTGATGACCGCGTCAGGCGCCCGGCTGGTGGAAGTGGGCACGACGAATCGAACGCGTCGGGCTGATTACGCCGCGGCGATCAGCGCCGACACCGCCTTGACCCTCAAGGTCCACACCTCCAACTACCGGATCACCGGCTTCACCGAGTCCGTTTCCATTGACGACCTGGCCCACCTCGGGCCTCCGGTCGTCGTCGATCTCGGGTCGGGTCTTCTTGATGAGCGGTGTCCCTGGCTGAAAGGAGGTCCCCCGCCATGGCTGGCGGGGGAGCCGGCCGCCCACCAGGCTCTTGCCTCGGGTGCCGCGGTCGTCACTTTCTCAGGCGACAAGCTGCTCGGCGGCCCGCAAGCGGGCGTGATCGCTGGTGGCCGAGAGCTCGTCGAACAGTGCCGCCGACACCCGCTGGCCCGGGCCCTCAGGCCCGGAGGTCTCGTGCTCGAGGCCCTCCAGGACGTGGTGCTTTCCTATTTGCGACGCGACGTCGAGCAGTGCGTCCCGCTGTGGCGCATGGCTCGTGCTCCGCTGTCTGAACTGCGGCGGCGGGCAGAAGGGCTGAACGTCGGTGAAGTGGTGGAGTGCGGCTCGGTGATGGGAGGCGGGACCCTGCCCGGCGTCACCATCCCCTCGATCGGCGTCGCCGTCAACGGTGATTGGACCGATCGCCTGCGCATGTTTACGACACCGGTGGTGGCGCGGGTCAAGGCAGGACGGACGGTCTGCGATCTGCGAACGGTGCTCGAAGGCCAGGATGCCATTCTGGCCGATGCTCTGACGCCATGAGGGTCGTAGCCACAGCCGGGCACGTCGACCATGGGAAATCAACGCTGGTGAAGGCCCTCACCGGCGAAGACCCGGACCGCTGGGCCGAGGAAAAGGCTCGGGGACTCACGATCGACCTCGGCTTCGCGGCAACCACGTTGCCATCGGGGGGTGAGGTTGCATTCGTGGATGTTCCCGGTCATGGCCGACTGGTCAAGAACATGCTGGCCGGGGTGGGCTCGGTCGACGCCTGCCTCTTCGTGGTGGCCGCTACCGAGGGATGGAAGGAGCAGACAGAGGAGCATCTCCGGATCCTCGAGATCGTCGGTGTCCGCTACGGAGTGGTGGCGCTCACCAAGGTGGGACTGGTAGACGACGAATGGTCGCAACTGGTGGCGTTGGAGGTCCAAGACCGGCTGGTCGGCACGTTCTTGGCCGACGCCGAGGTGGTGGAGGTCGACGTGCCGGCGAACGTCGGTGTGGACGGCCTGCGTCAAAGCCTCGACCGCCTGGTTGCACGGGTGCCCGCGTCAGCAGACCTTGGTCGTCCACGATTGTGGGTGGACCGCTCGTTTTCGGTGCAGGGCTTTGGCACGGTCGTCACCGGCACGCTGACGGGTGGGTCGGTGGGGGTGGGCGACGAAGTTGTGATCGATCCGGGGGGCCATCACGGACGCGTCCGGTCCCTCCAAAGCCACCGTTCGAGGCTGGACGACGCATCCCCCGGTCGCCGGTTGGCGGTCAACGTCAGCGGCTTGGCCCGTAGTGACGCCCGTCGGGGTCAGGTGCTCGTCCGTCCGGGTCAGTGGCACCTCACCACTACCTTCGACGCCACCCTCGAGGTGCTCGACGGAGTGGATCATCCTGTTGGTCACCGGGGAGCGTACGTGGTCTACATCGGGAGCGGGGAGTTTCCGGCCCGCCTCCGGCTGATCGGCTCACGCGACGTTCGCCCGGGGGAGGCCGGGACTGCTCGTTTGTTGCTGAAATCGACTGCCGGGATACCGCTCGTTCCCGGGGATCGCTATGTACTGCGGGAGGCCGGTCGCTTCGAAACCGTTGGTGGCGGGGAGGTTCTGGACGTCGAGCCGGTGGTACCGACGGGTCGCGCCCAGCCCAGCCGCTCCCTGCCCCGGGTGGTCAGCGAGCGGGGGTGGGTGGTGGCCGATCACCTGTTCCGCATCACCGGCGAGTGGGCCGAGCCCACGGTTGGCCGCTGGGTCGTGGACCCTTCTGCCCTGACTGCGGCCAAGGCCGATCTCGTCGGGCGGTGCCGGGCAGCGGGGGCTGACGGTATGGACCTCGCCTTGCTCGACGAACGCGCACGGGCGATCGTCGATGGCGGCCTCGTCGGCGTCGAAGTCCGCGGTGACCGTCTGGTCGACAGCTCGCTGTCCCGCCCCGAGGGGATGAGCGAACCGGCGCGCCGGGTACTGCAAACGCTCGACCGGGGCGGCTGGTCACCGGAGTCGCCTCCCATGGCCGATCGGGCCGCGCTACGGGAGCTCGAACGGCTCGGGCTGGCGGTGGAGGCAGGCGAGGTCTGGTTCTCGGCATCGTCGGTGCACTCTGCCGTAGAGGTTCTCGCAGGGATGCTCGAGGCCAAGCCGGACGGGTTCGCCGTCTCGGAGGCCAGGGATGCCCTCGGCAGCAGCCGCAAGTATGTGGTATCGCTGCTTACCTATCTGGACTCGACCGGCGTTACCCGCCGGCGAGGCGATTGCCGT
>DASXMT010000305.1:0-1716 GCA_036495505.1 Acidimicrobiales bacterium
CGGCATGGGGTGGGGCTCCGTACCGAAACGCCCCGAGCAAGAACCCGAACCGCGATTCGGCCTCCTCGGGAGTGATGCCCAGCACGTCGAACACCCTGCTCTGGATGTCGGCTCGATGGATCCGGACACTGCCCGATCCCAGCTCCCACCCGTTGAGGACCAGGTCATAGGCCTGGGACCGCACTGAAGCCGGGTCCGACTCCAGCCGGTCCAGGTCGTCGAGGTGGGGCATGGTGAAGGGATGGTGGGCGGCGATGGGATTCCCGTTGGCGTCCACCCCGTCGAACATCGGAAAGTCCACGATCCAGACGTAGCGGTACGGGCCCTCGCTGACGGGCCGAGACCCGAGCTCCACGCGGAGTTGACCCAGCACGGTGCAGGCCAGTCGATGTTGGTCGGCGACCACCAGGATCAGGTCCCCGGCAGCTGCATCGGTGGTGGCGATGAGGGCCGAGCGCTCCCGGTCGGAGAGGAAGCGATCGAGGGGCGAATCGAGTCCCAACCCACCGGCCTCGGGTCTACTGTCCGACGTCACCCGGAACCAGGCCAACCCCTTGGCGCCCAGTTGTTTCGCTTTGTCGGTGAGCGCGTCGAGCTTGGAGCGGGTCAGCGTCGACCCGCCCTCGAGCCGAATCGCCTTCACGCACGGGGCGCTGAACGCCTTTACCTCGGTTCCCTCGAACACCGCAGACAGGTCCACCAGCTCCATGCCGAAACGCAGGTCCGGTTTGTCCGTGCCGAACCGATCCAGCGCGTCCGACCACGTCATCTGCTCGATGGCCAACGGGCGCTCCCCCGTCGCCACTTCGGCCGCATCGAGCACCGCCTCCGAGACGAAGGCGAGCACATCGTCCTGACTCACGAACGAGGCTTCCACGTCGAGCTGGGAGAACTCGAACTGCCGGTCGGCACGGAGGTCCTCGTCGCGCATGCACCGAGCGATCTGGAAGTAGCGGTCCATGCCCGCCACCATCAAGAGCTGCTTGGCCAGCTGGGGGCTCTGGGGCAGTACGTAGAACGAGCCCTGGTGCAAGCGGCTGGGCACGGCGAACTCCCGCGCCCCCTCGGGGGTGGGCGCCCACAGCATGGGGGTCTCCACTTCGCAGAACCCCTGGCGGACCATGGCCGATCGCAGCGCCGCATTGACCAGGGCGCGCAGCCGGAGGTTGGCCTGCATCCGGGGGCGACGGAGGTCGATGAACCGGTTCCGGAGCCGGACGACCTCGTCGGCGTCCACCCGGTCGTCCACGGCGAAGGGCGGAGGCTCGGCGACGGACAGGACCTCGACGACGCAGTCGCCGATTTCGATCTCGCCGGTGGGCAGGTCCGGATTGACCGTTCCCTCGGGACGGTGGCGGACCACGCCTTCGACAGCGATCACGTACTCGCTGCGAACGTCGACCGTTCCCTGCACCACGCACTGCACGATCCCGGTGTGGTCGCGGAGGTCGACGAATGCCAGGTGCTCACCGTGCTCGCGGCGCTTGGCCACCCATCCGCACAGGCGCACGGTGGTGCCGATCTCGGCCGTGGTCACCCGCCCGCACAGATGGGTGCGCATCGACGTGGCGTCCCACGTCCCGTCGATCCCCTCGGGTGATGCGGTCATGCTGGTTCCTTTCCGGTGGGCTCTGCCACAGTGCCCTTTGCGTCAGTGCCCTTTGCCTGTGCCGACTGGGCTCCGACCGTGGGCGCGTGCCGATCATTGGGCGACGT
>DASXMT010000306.1:0-3046 GCA_036495505.1 Acidimicrobiales bacterium
CTACCTCCGACTCGAGCAGGGTCGTGACCGCAATCCCTCGATCCAGGTCCTCGAGGCCGTCGCCCGTGTCCTGCAGCTCGACCAGTCGGCGACCGAGTACCTGCTCGGTCTGGCCGCGCCTCACCCCGTGCATCGGAGGCGTCGTCAGAAGCGCGAGTCGGTGCCCAGCAGTATCCGGCAGTTGCTCGATGTCGTGGGCCTGCCAGCGTTCGTCGAGGGCCGGTACTTCGACGTCCTGGCGGCAAACGGCCTCGCCTACGCCCTGTCGCCCAACCTGCAAGTCGGCCAGAACCGGCTCCGCTCCGTGTTCCTCGATCCGGCTGAGCAAGCGTTGTACCCCGACTGGGGCCAAGCCACCGCCGGGCTGATCGCCGGGTTCCGCAAGTCCGTGGGCAGCGACGTGGACGACCCGGGATTCGTTCAGCTCGTCGGCGAGCTCTCTCTGGCCAGCGAGCGGTTCCGCCGGCTTTGGGCGCGCCACGACGTCCACGCGCTGGAGGGGGCGCCGGTGCGTCTCGACCACCCTCAGGTAGGGGATCTCACGCTCAGCCGAGAGAAGCTCGCCGTCGGCGGTGCCGAGGGTCAGCTGCTCGTCATCTACCATGCCCAGCCGGGCACCAGCACCGCTGAAAAGTTGGCTTTGCTTGGCTCACTGGCCAGCCCGACTGCCATGGTCGCCCACGGCGGCGTTCCACGGCCCCTGACGGCATTCCAGGGGGAGTTCGGAGGCGAGCGCGATAGGACCGATCGCAGCTGACGCCGGTATCGGGGATCTCGTGCCCGAACGAGATGTGGATCGCGTCGCGTTAATCGTCGTGGGGTACCAGCCGGATGGTGACTGCATGGCGTCGGGGCGACGATGGCACCAACGATCTCGGAGCCGAAGCGATCGTATGTTGTGGTAGGCGGTATCGACGTCAGTCTGCACTTCTGAGACCGGTTCGGCGAAGGTGACGTCCCGCTCGATTCCACCGGCTCGGACTCGTCCGGCGCCCCTGGCCTTGGCACGGCGAACCATGGGTTGGTCAGCCCGTCGGCAGGGCGGACGTAGAGGTCGCCGCCAACTCGAACGACCCACATCGTCGCGTACGAATGCAGCGTGCCATCGGCCCGTTTGGAAGCGGGTTGGAGCTTCTCAGCGTCGCCGATCGTGCTCAGCTCGTGATTGGTCCAGGTGTTCGTCGGCTCTACTGCCTCGGTGGGGTTGGTGGTGCTCCTAATCCTGGCCGTCGTACTCGGCATCGGTGACGTGGGCACCCCAGTGAGGGTCACCTTCGGTAAGGGTGAGGTGGGTCATGAAGTGGTCGGGGGCGGCGCCGTGCCAATGTTCCTCGCCCTCGGGTGCATAGACCACATCACCGGGGCGAACCTCCACGGTGCCGTCCCCGCGGGCGTGCACGAGCCCTTTGCCTTCGGTGACGTAGAGGGTTTGTCCGCCGTCGTGGGAGTGCCAGGCGGTACGCGCTCCGGGGGCGAAGTGCACGGAGCCGACGTTGAGGTGCGACGGTTCACGTCCTCTGGCGATGGCGTCGATCCAGACGTCGCCGGTGAACCAGTCGACCGGCCCTTTCACAGAAGGTTGCTTGGGCTGTAGTTCCATCTGGCTTCTCCTCTGTCGCTGTTCGGGTGGCATGGCGGGCTAGCGGATACGTGCTTGGGATTTGATGTTGGGACTGCGGCGAGGGCGCAATCCGCTGTGGTTTCACTCCGGCTCGGCGGCATGTTCGGAGTTGGCCAGGTACGGATTCGTGGTTCGTGGCGCCAGCTGGCGTGCAGGCTGGGGCGGGTCATGAGAAGGAACCGAGCTCGGCGGTCCATGCTCTCCAGGCTACGGCCATCTCGCTGACGTGGGAGGCCCAGTCAGCGCCGTTACGACCCAGGCGTGAAGGTTGACCCAAACACTGGCCGGCTCGGTTCAGCTAAGTGGACTGTCGCCGACCGGACCTGGCGCACGACGGGCCGATTCGATGAGAGCGGTGGGTGCCGTTGGCATCAAGTCTGTCTAACCGTTGAAGTAGTGGCCCTGGTCGAGATCTTCGATGAGCCCGGGATGGGTCGGCTGCCAGCCGAGGAGTTCCTGGGTCAGGGCGCTCGACGTGGGGTTGTCGAGCTGGACGAAGAGGCTGAGGAAGCCAAAGTAGGCGTCCGCCTCCTCCGTAGGGATGCTGGTCACCGGGATGTCCAGCCTCCGACCGATCGTCTCCGCGATCTGGCGGAAGGGGATGCCCTCGTCACCCACGGCGTGCAGCCGCGTCCCAGCCGGCGCGCTTTCAAGGGCCAACCGGTACAGGCGTGCGGCATCGAGGGTGTGTCCGGCGGGCCAGCGGTTTGAGCCCTCGCCGACGTAAGAGGCCGAGCCCTTGTCGCGGGCGATGGCGATCAGGGTGGGGATGTAGCCGTGGTGATCGAGCGGGCTGTGCACGGTCGGTGGGAGGCGGACGACTGATGACCGAACCCCACGCTCGGCCATGGCGATCACCCCGTTCTCTGCGTCGACCCGAGGTCCGGCCTCGACGACGTCGGTTTCGGTTGCCACCCGGTTCAACCCGGCGAAGGTGAGCATCAGGGTGCCCGAGGTGCTGACCAGGGGCTTGCCGCTGCCGGCCAGCGCCTCACTGAGGGTCTCGAGAGCGAGCAGGTCGGCGGAGATGGCGCCATCGAAGTCACCGGCCCGCATGGCTTCGTGTTTGAAGGCCAGGTGGATGACGCCGTCTGCCCCTATGGCCGCTTCGCGCAGGACATCCAGGTCGTCGAGGCTGCCGCGGAGGACCTTTGCTCCGGTCGCCGTCACTGCGGCTGCGGACTCGCCCGATCGGGCTAGCCCGACCACCTCGTGGCCGGCCCCGAGTAGTTCGGGGATGACGGCGGAACCGACGTGACCGGATGCGCCAGTGACGAAGACACGCATGACAAGACCTCCAAGCGATCGGATCTCCTGCACGACGAGTGCGGAGTGATGACAGGTACTGACGTCACCCTACTACTCACGGCAGTCGCTGTCATCACCCACTACGATCAGACCATGGGTCCATGCGCCGAACCCGCC
>DASXMT010000307.1:0-4577 GCA_036495505.1 Acidimicrobiales bacterium
CCCCGAGGGAGATTCGGAGGCATCAGACATGGAAGAGGCAGTGGGGTCGGGTGGCTGTTCAGCTCAGGGGCCCCGAGATCTGGAGGCTTCCCTCCCTCGCGGTCCGTCGGATCAGGAGCTGCTGGCCGGGTTGGGTCGATCTGACCCCCAAGCGTCGGCGGCCTTCATTGAGCTCTTCCAGCGCCGGGTCTTTGGGCTGGCCAAGAGCATCATCGCTGACCGTCAGCAGGCCGAGGACATTGCCCAAGAGGCCTTCGTTCGGGCCTGGCGCCATGCTGGGTCCTACGACGGCCAGCGAGGTCCGGTGAGTGCATGGCTGTTGCGCATAACTCGCAACCTTGCCATAGACGCGCTCCGCAAACGTCGAGCTCAACCCATGGATCCAGAGCGACTTGCGGTTGCACTGAGCCACACGCGCTCCGCCGCCGGTCCTGAGGAGTCGGCGGCGCTCGCCTTCGACCGTGGCCAGGTGCAGCAGGCTCTCAGCCAACTACGGCCCGAACAGCGCCATGCCATCGTGCTGGCAGTGTTCTTCGGTCGCACAGGACGCGAGATCGCCCAGAGCGAGGGCATTCCACTCGGCACCGCCAAGACCCGCATCCGGCTAGGCATGCTCAAGCTACGCAAGATCGTTATCGACGACGAGCTGACGGCGCTGTCGGGGACCACTACGTTCAACCCCGGGCCAAGACAGGAACGTCGACCACAAGTTTGCCCAGCAATGTCGATGATGTCCTAGGCCGACAATTCGAGTCGATGATGTCCGGGGCCGACAATCAAGGCATTAAATGAGAGCGACCTATCTCGTATCACCGACGAAAGGACACACTCAATGGTTCGCGGCAGATCCGTCACCATGCTGGCTAGTGTGGTTTTGGCACTGCTGATAGCGGTCGGTGTGACCGCCTTAGGCAGGGGCGGCGGAGGTGCTAGCGCGTCACAGACCCCCACGCCGACCGGACAGCGTGCCACGGTCTTGCGTTCATTCGTATCGGGCCCGTTCGCTTGGCTCGCATCGACGGTACCGCCGACCAGTTGGACGCGCGTCACCCTCCCGTCCGGCCTCGGTTTGCTCTCCGTGCCCCCTCGACTCCGTGCCATTCACGGCGATCCAGGAACTGCAACGTTTGCATTTCTCGGCTCGGGGGGCGCCTACCTTGCGTATCTCAACGTAACTCCACTACAAGGCGACGAGGGCCTGGCGGGCTGGCCCGGCTTCCGCCTCGATCACCTCCGAGATGACGACGCAATCTCTGCCCGGGAAGACGGGGCGGTTCAGTCCGTTCGGACCGGGCAAGCACTCCGGTCGTGCGTCACCGACGACTACGTGACCAAGATTGGTCATCATCACTTCCATGAGGTCGCCTGCTTTGTGATGACCGCATCCACGGGCAGCGTCGTGGTGGCCTCGACTCCTTCGGGGGACCCGGCGCACGTCTGGACACAACTGGAACGCGCAGTGGCCGCCTACCCATCTGCGTAGCCCGCGATGGCCGTCACGCCTGAATGAAGGCCAGCAGGTCGGCGTTGATCGTCGCCGCTTCTGTGGTCGGCATGCCGTGCGGGAAGCCGCTGTAGGTCTTCAGGGTTCCGTCCTGGACAAGCTTGGCCGACAGTGGGCCCGAGTCCGCATAGGGGACGATCTGATCGTCATCGCCATGCATGACCAGCACCGGCACCGGCACCGAGATCTTCTTCAAGTCCTCGGTGAAGTCGGTCTGCGAGAAGGCGACAATACCGTCGTAGTGCGCCTTGGCGCCGCCCATCATTCCTTGACGCCACCAGTTGTCGATGACACCCGGGATCGGTTTGGCCCCCGGACGGTTGAAGCCATAGAACGGCCCCTCAGGCAGGTCACGGTAGAACTGCGCCCGATTCGTCGCCACCTGAACCTGAAACCCGTCGAACACTTCTTTTGGAAGGCCACCCGGATTGGCATCCGTCTTCAACATCAGCGGCGGAACTGAACTGATCAATACGGCCTTGGCCACCCGGCTTTCGCCGTGCCGCGCCACATAGTGCGCGACCTCGCCCCCACCGGTGGAATGGCCGACGTGAATGGCGTTCGTGAGGTCGAGATGCGCCGTCAACGCGGCAAGGTCGTCGGCATAGTGGTCCATGTCGTGGCCGTCGCTGGTCTGGGTGGACCGCCCGTGGCCCCGCCGGTCGTGGGCGATGACGCGATAGCCGTGCAGGATGAAGAACATCATCTGGGTGTCCCAGTCATCGGCCGAGAGCGGCCATCCGTGGCTGAACACGATGGGCTGGCCGCTTCCCCAGTCCTTGTAGAAGATCTCCGTGCCATCGGCGGTGGTGATCGTGCTCATGAGGAGCTCCTTCCGAAGGGTCTTGGGGCCCACTGCGAAGATACCGACTTCGAGTGGTTACCGCCACGGCCCGGGACTCAGAGCCTGCAGTGCAGCTGTGGCGACTGGTCAGCTGAGGGCGACAGCGGCATGCATGGCGATGCCGGTGGCCATAGCCGTCTCGTCGATCACCATCCGGCTGGAGTGGTTGGGAGCAGGGTCGGATTCGCCAGGAGGGCCAGCCCCGAGGAGCAGCATGGATCCCGGTACGAGCTGCAACACGAACGACCAATCCTCGGCCCCCATGACCGCCGTGGGCATCAGGATCACCCGATCCTTGCCGAACAGACGCCCGGCCACGCCCAGGGAGTGGTCAACCGCGGCGGCGTCGTTGACGGTGACCGGGTATCCGGGAGCGGCGATTACCACTTCGGCGGAGCAGAGATGGGCGGCGGCTACATGATGGGCCACCCGCTCCAGACCCTCCAGGGCCATCGCCCGCGACTCGGGAGACGCGGCCCGTACGGTGAGTTTGAGGGTGACCGAGTCGGGCACGACGTTGTGCGTCGTCCCCCCGTTGATGCTCCCCACCGTGATCACCGCCGGATCGAAGGCCGGAACCCGGCGGGTGATCATGACCTGCCAGGCGCCCACCAACTCGCAGGCCACCGGGATCGGATCGACCGTCTGGTGGGGCATCGACGCGTGGCCGCCCCTGCCCGTGATCACCACGTCGAGGGTGTCCGCCGAGGCCATGAACGGGCCGGGCCGCCCAGCGAGGAAGCCGGAAGGCAACACGGGCGTGACGTGCATGGCGAAGGCCCGGTCGACTGCCCCGAAACGGGACAGGAGGCCCTCATCGAGCATGAGGGATGCCCCGGCGAACCCCTCCTCGCCGGGCTGGAACATGAAGATGACCCGCCCGGCCACATCGGCCCGTCGCCAGGACAGGAGCTGGGCGGCGCCGGCGAGCATGGCCACGTGGGCGTCATGGCCGCAGGCGTGCATGACTCCCTCCACCTCCGAAGCGAAGGGAAGCCCGGTTTTCTCGGGCATGGGCAGGGCGTCCATGTCGCCCCGCAACAGCGTGGTCGGGCCCGGTAGTTCGCCGTCGAGAACGGCCACCACCGAGCTCGTCGTCCGGCCGGTGGAGATACTGAGGCCGAGTCCGTCGAGGGCGTCGAGCACCACCCCTTGGGTACGCGGGAGGTCGAGACCCAGCTCGGGATGAGCATGGAGGCGCCGCCGGAGGGCCACAGCCGGCTCGAGGAGCCCAGCTGCCTCCTTGATGAGCGCGTCGTCAGCCGGTCCCCGCCATTGCTTCTCATCGGCCACGGAAGTCGAGCTTAGGGCGTTGTACTCTTCCGTCCCCACCTTGTGCTCTTCCCGGCTGCTCTGCCGGGGCGCCTTCGGCTGACCCTGGAAGCTGGCCAGGGTTCGGGGCTGACTCGGGATCCCGGATATGTCGGCCACGACAGCCCGAGAGGCCCCGCCGAGGCCGCCTGGCGGCCAGCAAACGGTCCCTGGCGGCCAGCAAACGGTCCCTGGCGGCCAGCAAACGGTCACTGGCGGCCAGCAAACGGTGCCTGGCAGGCCCCAAATGGGGCCGGCGCGGCCTGGTGACTCAACGGTAAGCGGAAGATCCGACAGCTGCCGTGTAACACTTGACTCGCCGTCGCGGTCGAATAGTTCGATCGCGTCTCGAGAGGAGTCTGTGGTGCTGGCCTTCACCTTCCCCGGGCAGGGGTCGCAGCGGTCAGGTATGGGACGCGCCTGGGTCGACCATCCTTCATGGGAAGTCGCGGCCGAAGCCTCCGAGATAGCGGGGCGAGATCTGAGCGCCCTTCTGCTCGATGCGCCGATGGAAGAGCTGACCAGGACGGCCAATGCCCAGCTGGCTACCTTCGTGATGAGCCTGGTCGTCCTGGACGCGGTTGAGCGCCTCGGCCTGTCCCCCGCCGCCTGTGCCGGACACAGTCTCGGCGAGTACACGGCATTGGTCGCCTCTGGTGCGGTGTCCTTCGCCGATGGCACCCGGCTGGTCATGGATCGCGGCGATGCCATGCAGTTCGCCGCCGACGAACAGCCCGGGACCATGGCGGCCATGCTCGGTATCTCCGACGATGACGCCGAGGCAGCTTGTCAACGTGCCGAGGACGACGTGTGGGTGGCCAACTACAACGCCCCCGGGCAGGGGTCGCAGCGGTCAGGTATGGGACGCGCCTGGGTCGACCATCCTTCATGGGAAGTCGCGGCCGAAGCCTCCGAGAT
>DASXMT010000308.1:0-4499 GCA_036495505.1 Acidimicrobiales bacterium
CCGGATCATCACCGCGTGGCCATCCTCGGGGCCGGCCTTGCCGGCATCGGCATGGCCATCAGGCTTCGCCAACGGGGCATCGAGGACTTCGTGATCATCGAGCGGGAGGCGGACCTCGGAGGCACTTGGTACGTCAACACCTACCCGGGCTGCCAGTGCGACGTCCCCTCGGTCCTCTACTCGTTCTCGTTCGCCCCCAATCCCAACTGGACCCGGACCTTCGCCCCTCAGCCCGAGATCGAGGAGTACATCCGCACCTGCGCCACCACCTATGACGTGAAGCGATTCATCCGGCTCGGGCACGACGTGTCCGGCCTCACGTGGGACGAGGAGCCCCGACGATGGCAGATCGAGACCAACCAGGGTCGGATGACGGCCGACGTGGTGGTCCTCGGCACCGGGCCGCTCAGCGAGCCCTCGCTGCCCGACATCCCCGGCATCGGGACATTCGAGGGGACGATCTTCCACTCGGCTCAGTGGCGCCACGATCACGACCTCACCGGGAAACGGGTGGCGGCCATCGGGACCGGGGCGTCCTCCATCCAATTCGTCCCCCAGATCCAGCCGAAAGTCGAGCACCTGGACGTGTTCCAACGGACGCCGCCGTGGATCGTCCCCCGGCCCGATCGGCCCTTTGCCCCGTGGGAGCGAATGCTCTTCCGCCGGGTGCCGCTGGCTGAGCGCGCCCTGCGCGCCGGCATCTACTGGGCTCGTGAGCTCTTGGTGCTGGCCATGGTGAAGAACCCCCGACTGGGTAAGCCTGCTCAGCGGGTGGCGGCCAAGCATCTAGCCCACCAGGTGGACGACCCTGAGCTCCGGAGCCGGCTCACGCCCTCGTTCGCATTCGGGTGCAAACGCATCCTGTTGTCCGACGACTACTACCCTGCCCTGACCAGGCCGAACGTCGACCTGGTGACCGAGCCCATCCGTGAGGTACGCGACCGCTCCATCGTGACCGCCGACGGGGTGGACCACGAAGTGGACACCATCATCCTCGGCACCGGCTTCCAGGCCGCCGAGCCGCCGGTGGCCCGGATGATCCGTGGTCGTGACGGACGGACCATGGCCGAGCACTGGAGCAACGGGGCCGAGGCCTATCTGGGCACCTCGGTCTCAGGATTTCCCAACCTGTTCATGATCACCGGCCCCAACACCGGGCTGGGGCACACGTCGATGATCTTCATGATGGAGTCGCAGTTCAACTACATCGTGGACGCCGTCGAGCAGATGGGGACGGGTTCAGTCTCGACCGTGGACGTCCGTGGCGACGTCGTGAGTGCATATAACCGGCAATTGCAATCGAAACTCCAGCATTCGGTGTGGAACTCCGGCTGCGCCAGCTGGTACCTGGACTCCCGCGGCCACAACACCACTATGTGGCCCGATTTCACCTGGCGCTTCCGGCTTCGCACCCGGCGGTTCGACGCCACGCAGTACGTCACCACCTCGTCGTAGTGACAGGTCCTCGTCTTATTGATCCACCTCGTCGTAGTGACAGGTCCTCGGCTTAAGGATCGACCACCTCGTCGTCTTGGCAGGTCCTCGTCGTAAGGGAGGTCCTGCCCGTAAGGACAGGTCGTACTTTCGTCGGAGGGCAGGTGGCGCCTTTGTCGGAGAGACAGGTCGTGCTTTCGTCGTAGGGCGGGGTGGCACTTTGGTCGGAGGGCAGGTGGCGCTTTCGTAGGAGGGCAGGTGCGCTTTTGCGGGTAGGGCAGGTCGAGCCGTCCCGGGTGAGGGCAGAAGGGGGCTTTCTGAGAGAGGCGGGGTGAGCTCGACGGCGCTTTCTGAGAGATCAGTGGCGCCGATTAACCTGGGTAGCCGTGAGCGATACCTCTGCCACCCAGCTGACGCGGGAGACCTACGACCGGCTCCAAGCCGAACTCGAGGATCTGACCACCCGGGGACGGGTAGAGATCGCGGCGGCGATCGAGTCGGCTCGAGCTCTCGGCGATCTGTCTGAGAACGGTGATTACCACGCGGCCAAGGACTCGCAGGGGAAGATGGAATCCCGCATCCGCCAGCTACAGAGGTTGCTCAAGGATGCGCAAGTGGTCGACAACGACACGGCACCGGCCGACGGCACGGTGGGGCCGGGCGCGGTCGTCACCCTCCGCTACGAGGGGGACGACGATGACGACACCCAGGACTTCTTCGTGGGGTCGATCGAAGAGCGCCAAGGTGATCTCACCGTCGTCTCGCCAGGCTCGCCCCTGGGCCAGGCCCTGCTGGGGCGAACTGCTAGCGACGTCGTCGAGTACGCCGCGCCAGGCGGCAAACTGAAGGTCGAAATCGTGAAAGTAGGGAACTGATCCGCATGGCCGAAATGCCTCGCACCCTGTCCGAAAAGGTTTGGGACCGTCATGTAGTCCACGTCGGCGACGACGAGCCCGACATCTTGTTCATCGACATGCACCTCGTCCATGAGGTGACATCGCCCCAGGCGTTCGACGGGCTCCGGCTCGCCGGTCGGCCCGTCCACCGCCCTGACCTCACCATCGCTACCGCAGACCACAACGTGCCGACCACGGACATCGACAAGCCGGTCGCCGATCCCATCTCGGCCAAGCAGCTCGAGGTGCTCGCGGCCAACTGCACCGAGTTCGGCATCACCTGCTACCCGATGGGCGACGCCAACCAGGGCATCGTCCACATCATCGGTCCCGAGCAGGGGCTGACCCAGCCGGGCATGACCATCGTGTGCGGCGACAGCCACACGTCGACCCATGGCGCATTCGGCGCCCTGGCCTTCGGCATCGGCACCAGTGAGGTTGAGCACGTCCTGGCCACCCAGACGCTCCCCCAGCAGCGACCGTTGACCATGGCGGTCACCATCGACGGGGAGCTTCCAGCTGGGGTCACGGCCAAGGACCTCGTGCTCGCCGTCATCGGGCGCATCGGCACCGGCGGGGGGATGGGGCACGTCATCGAGTACCGGGGCTCGGCCATCCGGAGCCTCTCGATGGAGGGACGGATGACCGTCTGCAACATGTCCATCGAGGCGGGGGCACGCGCCGGCATGATCGCCCCCGACGAGACCACACTGGCCTACATCGAAGGGCGCGACCACGCCCCCAAGGGTGCGGCATGGGACGAGGCGGTCGAGGCATGGCAACAGCTGCCCACCGACGAGGGCGCCACCTTCAACAAGGAGGTGCACATCGACGGGACCGCGCTGTTCCCCCACGTCACGTGGGGAACCAATCCGGCCCAGGTGGCCCGGATCGACTCGGCCATTCCCGATCCCGACTCCTTCGACAACCCGGGCGAACGCGAGGCGGCGGCCCGGGCCCTCGAGTACATGGGCCTGACCGCGGGAATGCCACTGCACGACGTCTCGGTGGACACCGTGTTCATCGGGTCGTGCACCAACGGCCGGATCGAGGACTTGCGCTCGGCGGCTGACGTCTTGCGGGGCCGGCAGATCCATTCTGGGATGCGCGCCCTGGTGGTCCCCGGCTCCCACCGGGTGAAGGCGCAAGCAGAATCAGAGGGCCTGGACAAAGTCTTCACGGCAGCAGGGTTCGACTGGCGAGAGCCGGGCTGCTCGATGTGCCTGGCCATGAACCCGGACAAGCTCGCTCCCGGCGAGCGGGCCGCCTCCACCTCCAACCGGAACTTCGAGGGCCGTCAGGGTCGGGGCGGTCGTACCCACTTGGTCTCCCCCGCCGTCGCCGCGGCGACGTCGGTGGCCGGACACTTCGCCACTCCCGAGGAGCTCGACTGATGGAAGCAGTCCAAGTTGTCACTGGCCGGGCTGTGCCCCTCGACCGGTCCGACGTCGACACCGACCAGATCATCCCGTCCGACTGGTTGAAGCGGGTGGAGCGCACCGGGTTCGGCGCCGGCTTGTTCGGCGAGTGGCGGGACGACCGTGACTTCGTCCTGAACAAGGAGGAGTTCGCCGGTGCCACCATCCTGGTGGCCGGGAACAACTTCGGGACGGGGTCGTCCCGGGAGCACGCGGTGTGGGCGCTCCAGGACTACGGCTTCAAGGCGGTGATCTCCCCCCGGTTCGCCGACATCTTCCGCAACAACTGCACCAAGTCGGGACTCGTCCCCGTCCAGGTCTCCCCGGAGATCGGTCGGGCCCTGCTCGACGCAGTCGCCGCCGACCCCTCGCTGGAGATCACCGTCGACGTGAAGCGCTGCACGGTCGACGCCCCGGCTGCGGGGATCGAGACCACGTTCCCCCTGGATGACTTCACCAGGGAGCGCCTGGTCAATGGGTGGGATGACATCGGACTGACGTTGCGCTACCTCGACGAGATCGACGCCTACGAAGGAAAGCGCGCTTCCTGGCTACCCGTCACCCGCTGAACGGGCTGGCTCGTCTCAGGCGCCGGAGCTGGCGTCGGCCCACAAAGCCCTGTCGAAACGCTCCTCACCGGCCTCGGCCTGATCGCGGTCGGCGGGTTTGGCTGCCTGTGCCCGCGGCGCTCGCTCGGAGGGTTTGGCTGCCTGTGCCTGCGGCGCTCGCTCGGAGGGTTTGGCTGCCTGTG
>DASXMT010000309.1:0-8893 GCA_036495505.1 Acidimicrobiales bacterium
TAGGGTGACTGGGCTTGCAGCGGGTGGGTCTCGTCCATGGGCACGAAGAGGGCGCTGCCGTAGACCTCGCTGGTCGAGGTGCACACGATCCTCGACGTCCCCAGTGTCCTCCCCGCCTCCAGCACGTTGAGGGTGCCGCCGACATTGGTCTCCAGGTACGACCAGGGTGCCTGGTAGGAGTACGGAATGGCGATCAATGCGGCGAGATGGCAGACCATGTCGGCCCCGGTCATGAGGGCGAGGACCGAGTCGCGGTCCCGTACGTCGCCCGGGATCACCTCGACAGAGGCGAGCACCTCGGGGTCGAGGCTCTCGAGCCATCCCCACGAGCCGAACGAGTTGTACTGGACCATCGCCCGGACCCGGTGGCCCGAGTCCACGAGGGTCTCGACGAGATGGGAGCCGATGAATCCGTCGGCTCCGGTAATGGCAACTGTCATCGGTGGCATGAGGCTCTGGTTCACTTTCCGCATCGGGTTTCGGGACTAGTAGCTGAGGGGCGAACTGAGGACACGGCGGGAGAGTCCGGCCAGGGTGACGATGGCGACGGTGGCCGCCAGCAAGAGGGCCGCGATACCGGCCGTGGCAGTCACGTGCCCCCTCTCGGCCCAGGTGATGGCCAGGGTGGCGCCGAGGACGGCGAAGGTGGCGCCCCAACTGACCAGTACCCGGTTGATCTGACCCGACGAGGCCAGGAGCAGGGCCAGGAAAAAGCAGATGCCGAGCGCATCGACCGTGCCCAGCAAGAGCGGAGCCATTGCCGCGTGGCGCTCGTGTCCCACGATCAGGGCGACCACCGACACGATGGCCAGGGCGGCCGCATACGTCCCGACCGACCGGAACATGGCTCCGTGCACCCGCCGGGCGAAGGCCCTCAAGTCCGACGTGGTCGAAAGGGCCGCGGTGGCCCGGCTGCGGAAGGAGCGCAGGTGCCACTCCATGAGGCCGAGGGTCAACAGGAGGGGCATGACGGCGATGACCATGGCGTCACCGGTTCCGGTTCCGCGGGTGCCGAAGCCGACGACGACCGAGGTGAGCAGGCCACAGCCGATGCCGTACACGAAGAACTTGGCCGCCCTCTGCCAATCCACTGACCGGAGGCTCGGCAGATGCCAGCGCCGGCTGGCAAGGGGACGGAGGGCGGCCACCAGGACCAAACCGGCCGACGCCACGACGCACCACGCGGCAGCACGGTGCGAGATGACCCCTTGGCCCAGGATCGACCCGACGATGGCCGGTACCAGGCTGAACCCCAGGAGCCACTCGGCCCCGTGGAACAGGAGGACGCCGCTGGCCGCGATGTAGGCGCCGAGGGCCACGGCCAGGAAGACGCACGCCTCCGTTCCGCCGAGCGTTGACCGAACGGCCAGGGCGACGCCGAGGCAGACCGCCGCGGTGACCAGGATCGACGTGCAGGCCAGGAGCGAGTCACTCCGCTCATCGCCTCGCCCCCGAAGGGCCCAGCCGACCACGGCGACGGCCTGGCTGATGCCCCAGGCCACGGTCAGGCCGACGAGGAGCACCCACCAACGGGTGGGAACGCCGAATCCGTTTACCACCACGGTGAAGAACACGGCAGGGATCGCGTACAGCGCCCCCCTCAGGAGATCCAACGGGCGACCCATGGGCTCGGGCTGCGGAGGAGGAGGCTCGGTGTCCTCGAAGGGGACCGAGGTGTAGACGGCGTGGGCGGCGCTGAACACGTCCCGGTAGCCGAACATGTCCTCGGCCACCCGGCTGCTGAGCCCGAAGGTCTCGAGCCGCGCCGCCACCTCGAGCGGGTCCACGGCGGCGGCGCAAACCTCGGCCAGGCGGGGGTCACTGACGACCCAGTGCAGAAGCCCTACGGCGTCAGGAGTCGGTTTGGGGTCGACCGCTCGTTTCCCTTTGTGTGTCGCCATGGCCGAGCGCCTTCTCTCTACGATCCGACCAGCGGTGACAGTTCCGACTCCGCATAGAGCGGGCCATCGGGGGCCAGGTGGGTCCCGATGTCGAGCTGCTCGCGGGTGCCGTCCCGGTTGCGCTCGAAGACCGGAGCACTGGAGATCCGTCCAGTCACCTCGCGGTAGAGGTCGCCGAAGACGGCCAAGCTCTGTTCGAGGGTGAACATCGACAGGATCCGGGCCCGAGCGGCCCGGCCGATGCTGCGACGCAACTCGGCATCGCCGAGCAGGACGAGACAGGCGTCGGCAATCTGGTCGGGTCGCTGCGGGGGCACGATCAGACCGGCATCGCCCGCGGCCTCCCTGACCCCACCGACGTCGGTGGCCACGGTCGGCTTCCCGGCGGCCATGGCCTCGATGAGCGTGTAGGGAAATCCCTCGGAGATGCTGGTCAGCAAGACGATGTGCCCGGCATGATAGGCATCGACGACGGACGTGGCCCGACCTTCGAACGTGGCCGACTGACTGAGGTCGAGCGAGTCACGGAGACCCTCGCAGAGCTTGAGGTAGTCGCGGTTGTAATCGGCGGCGCTCCCGAAGATGCGCAGACGGGCCGTGGGCAGACTCCGGCGCACCTTGGCAAAGGCGAGGAGCAACGTCTCGACGTCCTTCAACGGGTCGATCCGCCCCAGCCAGACCAGCGTGGGCACATCGGGCTCCGATGGGCAGGTGATGAAGTTCGCCGCGTCCACCCCGTTGTAGATCGGTCGGATCCGCT
Organism: Acidimicrobiales bacterium; assembly: GCA_036495505.1. Taxonomy (GTDB): domain Bacteria; phylum Actinomycetota; class Acidimicrobiia; order Acidimicrobiales; family RAAP-2; genus DASXMT01. The sequence goes on from DASXMT010000309.1 coordinate 2,662, forward strand.
CGGAAGCACCACCATTGGCCTCCTGCCACTGGCGGTTGTACTCGCTGCCCGGCGCGATGGCATCGGCGATCTGATAGCCGACCCAGGTGAGACGCTTGAAGAAACGGAGCATGATGCTCCGGACCGCTCGCGTGTACGTCGCCGCGTCGTAGGACAAATAACGCTCGCGCAGGTAGATCCCGTGCTCACTCAACACCAGCGGCGTCTTGCGGGCCCAGAAGGCACCGAGGGCCGGAAGGATCGACAGCCCGTTCGCCGTGGCATGGCAGAGGTCGACCTCGGGGGGAGGCACGAAGAGGGGACGCAGCTGGTGCTCGATCAAATCGAGGGCGAGGCGGGCCTCGGAGATCATGACCGGCCGGTGGTCGTCGCCGAGCGAGCGATCGGCCGGTCCGGCCACTCCCATGACGTCGAGGAGAACCTCGAGAGATGCGTCGGTACTGAGGGCGCCGTTGAGGGGCCTCGCCTGGGACAGCACGAAGAGTTGGTGGAGCGCATCAAAGAATGCCGGACCGCCCTCCGGCTCGACCAGGGAGGTCACCAGCTGCGCGAAGGCGCTCTGGATTTCAGCCGAGGCCGAGGCCGACCCTGGCCGTTTCGGCGACGGGGCGTTGTCCCACAGACAGATGGAATGAACATCCGTGACGTTCTCGGGCAGGTCCCAGATCGGTTCGCGGTCGTCCCCGCCGATGATGGAGTAGATGGTGAAGCGATGAGGCGCCAGTCCACGCACCAACTGGTCGCACCAGACGCTCACCCCGCCGGGATGAAACGGATACGTCCCTTCGGCGAGCAGGGCGACGTCCATGCCTTGGTGCCCGTTTCCCGATGTTCTCGAGACGTTGTTCGACGTACTCATTGCTGACGACAGTACGGAGATACCTCAACTGCGCCTACCCCCGAGTTTGTGCTCTCGGCACCCCGGCGCCACCCGTGTTTCCCCCCGAGAACCCGATTCGCGGGGGTGCCGACCCCGGCAACAGCGCTCGCCCACCCTTGGGCCCCGGATCGTCACCGTCACCGGCTCCGGCCCGGATACAGCCAGTTCGACCGACCGGTGCGTCCGTGGCTGGTTTGTACGAACCGTTAACCCCGGTGGCCGAGTCCGCTAACCCGAGGGATCGGTCGGCCAGACGCCGGGGTCAAACCGGGGTCGGAACACGAAAGTGCAGGGTAGAGGGGTGATCAGTGGCGGCTTACTGTGCCAAGTAGTAGTGCGCAACAAGCGCGCCGGTCAGAGAGTGAGAGCGCCTTGGCATCAAAGCCTCGAGGGACAGTAGTCAGATTGGCGGCGTCGTGTGCCCTCGTTGTGGTGTTGGTCGCCAGCATGCTGTCGGTGGTGGCGCGCTCGGTGGGTGCGGCATCGCCTCCCACCTTGAACCTCAATGTGCTGTTGATCGGCAACGGCTCGTCGGACCCGACCACCGCGGCGTGGCAGGCGGCGCTGAGCAGTGAGGGCGTGGCCTACACGCTGGCCACCGGCACCGGGGCCTATGGCTCCGAGTCGGTCGACCTTCCCGCCCTGACCGCCGGTGCGGTCGGGAACTTCAACGCCGTGGTGATCGCCGACTCACCGACGGCCTTCGCGACCGGACAACTGGCGGCTCTCGACGCCTACGAGTCATCGTTCGCGGTACGCCAGATCGACGGCTATATGTACCCATCGCCCGCCCTGGGGCAGAGCGACGTCTCGAGTGGTGCGCTGGACGGCACGACGGGCCAGCTGACCGCGGACGGGCTGGCCGGGTTCCCCGGGCTGAAAGGACCGGTGCCCTTCGACACGGGGACATACGGCTACCCGGCCACGGTGGTGGCCGGGACGGCGTTCACCCCGTGGATCGAGGACAGCGCCGGCGACGTGCTGGGCGGCGTCTACCAGCATCCGAGCACCGATCCCCAAGGCGGGGTGGCCGAGCTGGCCCTCAACTTCGACTACAACGCCTCCGACCTCCAGTGGCTGCTACTCGCCCCCGGCCTCATCGACTGGGTGACCCAGGGCACCCACCTCGGCCTCTACCGGAACTACTTCGGCCAGGACGTCGACGACGTGTTCATCGCCGACAACGAGTGGAGCTCGCAATACCAGTGCACCCCGGGGGCGACCGAGCCGCCCGACTACACCTGCGGGACCGATGCATCCGGCAACCCGGTGGCCAACAACCCGGCCGACACTCCTCCTGATGTGCAGATGAGCGCGGCCGACGTCGCCTACGTGACCGCCTGGGAAGCCCAGACCGGCATCAAGTTGAACCTGGCCTTCAACGCCGTGGGGGCGTGCACCGCACCGAGCACCGCCGCCCAGTCGAGTGCCAACTGCACCGGGTCGGTCACCGACAACGGGGCTACCTACACCGACCCTGGGCAGGTAGTCGACACCTCGGCGCCCAACGACCAGGCGTTCGTCAATGCTCTGCTCGCGGCCAAGGGTGACTTCAACTGGTTCACCCATACCTGGTCGCACGAGTTCTTGGGCTGTGTGGTCTGGCAGCCCCAGGCCGTCACCAGCGTGACCGCCAACGCCGGCGGGGGCTCGTTCGCCGCCGGCGCCTACAACTACGTGATCACCGCGGCCACCGCCTACGGGGAGTCCGAGCCGTCGCTGCCCAAGACCGCCACGGTGGCGGCCAACGGATCGGTGGCCCTGACGTGGCCCGACGCCTCCAACGGGACGGGCACCGACGGGACCCCGGGGCCCACGCTGGCCCAAGAAGAGGCCAACCACACCGGGGGCACCGGCTTCTGGGGCTACAACATCTACCGTGAGAACCCAGGGTCGACCACCTACGGGCTGGTCGGCCAGGTAGCCGAGAACCCGGCGGGGACCACGGCGACCTATAGCTACACCGACACCAACGCCACCGTCCCGGGCGAAGCCCCGGGCTCCAGCGATGCCTTCCCCACCGCCACCAACCCCGGCATCGACTGCTCGAGCGCGCCGGGAAGCTGGGATCCGGCCACCGATCAAGCGGGAACGACCGACGCCTCCATCCAGACCGAGATCGCCTGGGACCAGGCCTTCGCCGCCGCCAACAGCATTCCCAACTACACCCCGGCCGCCGTGGTCACCGGTGAGCACTCCGGGGTGGAGAGCCCCAACATGGCGGCCGCCCTGGCCGGAGTCGGGGTGACGACCTTCGCCACCGACGCCTCCCGCCAGCCCACCCCCTACTCGCTCACCTCGGGCGGCTCGACGGCCAACTCGGCGCCGCGCTACCCGAGCAACATCTACTACAACGCGGGCAACTGGACCGATGAGCTCAACGAGTACAACACCCTCTACGTCGCCCCCGGGGTCTCCATCGGCAACGGTGACTTCCCCTCCGAGACCGGAAAGTGTGTGGCCTCGTCGGATACCACGTGCCTGACCACCCCGGCCACCCAGGCGTCGCTGCTGGCCTCGGAGACCCGCATCATGTTGAGCCACGTGCTGGCCAACAATCCCCGGGTGGGCTATGCCCACCAGTCCAACCTGATCGGGCCGGCCACCAGTGGCTACACGTTGTTGACGCTGCTCAGCTCCATGCAGTCCCAGTACAACGCCTGGACGAACGCCACCGCCCCACTCGTCCAGATGACCGATGTGACCGAGGCCCAGACCCTCGGCCTGCAAGGCGACTGGGCCGCCGCCCAACGCGCCGGGTCGGTCAAGGCCACCGAGCAAAACGGGGTGGTCACGGTGACCAACTCTGGCTCGGCGGCCATCAAGGCCCCGACCACGGCCCCGGCGGGCACCATCGAGAACGGCGTCGCCTTCGGCCAGCCTTACGGCGGCCAGCTGTCGGACTGGGTGAGCATCCCCGCCGGTGGGTCGATAACCCTCACCGAGAACCTGCCACCGACCATCACCAGTGCCAACTCGGCCACCTCGATCGTCGGGGCACCCTTCAACGTCACCGTTACCAGCACGGGCGAGCCGGCGCCGGCCATCACCGAGACCGGGCCCCTGCCGGCCGGGATCACCCTCACCGACAACGGCAACGGCACCGCCACCCTGGCCGGGACGGCGGCAGCCGGGACCGGCGGCAGTTATCCGGTCACCATCACGGCGACCAACGCCTCGGGGACGAAGACCCAGGCCTTCACCCTGACCAACTCGGAGGCGCCGACGATCACCAGCGCCGCGACGTCCAGCTTCGTGGCCGGGATCGCGGGGACCTACACCGTGACCACCACCGGCTACCCGGCGGCCACGATCGCCGAAAGCGGCGCCCTACCCGCCGGGCTCTCCCTGGTCGACAATGGAGACGGCACGGCCACCGTGGCCGGGACGGCGGCCGCCGGAAGTGCTGGGAGCTACCCGGTGACCATCTCGGCCACCAACGTGTCGGGCAGCACGGCCACGCTGGCGTTGACCATCACCGTCACCGCACCCAGCGCCCCGGTCATCACCAACGGCGCCTCGGCCTTCTTCACCGTGGGCCAGCCCGGGTCCTTCGCCGTGACCACCACCGGGTCCCCGATACCCGCCATCACCGAGACCGGCGCCCTGCCCGCCGGTCTCACCCTCTCCGATAGCGGCACGGGCACCGCGCTGCTCTCGGGGACGCCCACCGTGACGGGCACGGCCACGGTGACCGTCACGGTGGCCAACGGAGTCAGCCCCAACGCCACCCAGACGCTCTCGATCATCGTCGGCCAGGGTCCCGTGTTCACCAGCGCCGTGTCCACCAGCTTCGTGGTCGGCACGGCAGGCACGTTCACCGTGACCACCTCGGGCTCTCCCTCGCCGTCCCTCGGTGAGACCGGGGCGCTTCCATCGGGGGTCACCTTCGTCGACAACCAAGATGGCACGGCCACCTTGGCCGGGACGCCCGGTGCGGGAACGGCGGGGAGCTACCCGATCAACCTGGCCGCCGTCAATGGGACGGGCACCACCAGTCAGGCCTTCACGTTGACGGTGGGCCAGGCGCCAGCGATCACCAGTGCACCCGGTGCCACGTTCACCCTGGGGACCAGCGGCGCATTCTCGGTGACCACCACCGGCACCCCCGCTCCGACGGTCACCGAGTCCGGCGCCCTGCCCGCCGGCGTCACCTTCACCGCGGGCACCAACGGCACGGCCACGATCGCCGGGACGCCGACCGCGTCGGGGACCTTCACCGTGACGCTGACGGCCGCCAACGGTACGAGCCCGGACGGCACCCAGACCTTCGTGCTCACCGTGGACAAGGCCCCGGCCATCACCAGCGCACCCCAGGCTTCGGGGATGGTGGGGACCGCGTTCAGCTTCTCGGTGGCCACGACCGGCGCGCCGACCCCAGCGGTCACCGAGTCCGGCGCACTGCCGGGCGGCATCACCTTCACCGCCGGCGCCAACGGCACGGCCACGATCTCCGGGACGCCGACCGCCTCGGGGACCTTCACCCTGACGCTGACGGCAGCGAACGGTACGAGCCCGAACGCCACCCAGCAATTCGTGCTCACCGTGGCGCCCTCGACTGCTGCGCCGACGATCACCAGCGCGGCCAGTGCCACCGGGACGACGGGTAAGGCGTTCGCCTTCACCGTGACCACAACTGGCACACCCACCCCGACGGTCACCAAGACGGGGACGCTGCCGGGCGGCGTCACCTTCAGCGCCGGCGCCAACGGCACGGCGAGGATTTCCGGGACACCGACCAGAGGAGGGGTCTTCCCGCTCACCGTGACGGCCAAGAGCAGCGCCGGCACGACGACCCAGGCCTTCACGCTCACGGTCAATCAGGCCCCGACCTTCACCAGCGCCAGGACTGCCACCGCCATCAAGGGCAAGGCATTCACGTTTGCGGTGTCGACACGGGGCTTCCCGACATCTGCTATCACCGCCTCCGGTGCGCTGCCAGCGGGGTTGAACATCACGGACAACCACAACGGTACGGCCACGATCTCGGGCACGCCCTCGGCGACGGGGAAGTTCCTGATCACGCTCACCGCCAAGAACAGCGTCGGGACCGCGACCCAGGCCCTGCAGATCAGAGTGGGAACCTGAACACAGGACCGGTCCGCACCGGCCTCTGTGGAGGGTGCTCCGGATGACTCGACCACGCAAGCATGACTGGACCACCCGTCCCCCGATGAGGCCGGGGGATAGGGCAGATGTCTCCTAGCGGTCCACCCCGAGGATGAGCCCGCTGGTCGGCACCACCGTGCCCGAGGTGACCAGCACGTGCTCTACGTCCTCCACCTGATTCATTGACGACCCGCGTACCTGGCGCACCCCTTCGGCGATCCCGTTCATCCCGTGCAGGTAGGC
>DASXMT010000310.1:0-3941 GCA_036495505.1 Acidimicrobiales bacterium
TACGCTCTGCAGTGTTCGTTGCGGTGCGAGTCTCCATTTCCATCCTCACCTGGTCAATTTCAGTTCATAGGTATCAACGCATTGGGGGCTGTCGGCATTCCTACCCACGCGGTTTGGTTGCGCTAGCACCTATTTCGGCGCGTTCTCACCGACCGATGTGACCGCTCCGGGTCGTCAGTGCCCGATGTGACCACCCGATGTGACCGCATCTGGGCCAATCGGGCTTGCACGGCCGATCCCGTGGGTGCTCGGCTGTGCCCATGGACCCCACCGGCAGCCGCTGCTTTCTGATCCGCCATGGCGAGACGGAGTGGAGCCTGTCCCGTCGCCACACCGGCCGCACCGACCTGCCGCTCCTGCCCGAGGGACGCAGGCAGGCCGAGTCCCTGCGGTCGGTCCTGGCCCCGTACTCGTTCCGACTGGTACTCCACAGCCCGCTGGCCCGCGCCTCGCAGACCTGTCGGCTGGCCGGTCTGGGGACGGGTGCGCTGATCGACCCCGACCTGGCCGAGTGGGACTACGGCACCTACGAGGGGCTGACCACGCCGGAGATCCTGGAGAAGGACCCCGGGTGGGAGCTGTGGCGGGACGGATGTCCTGGTGGGGAGTCCCCGTCCGATGTCGGCGCCCGTGTCGACCGGGTCATCGCCACGGTTCGATCGACCCCGGGCGATGTGGCCTGCGTGGCCCACTCCCATCTCCTGCGTGCACTCGGCGCCCGCTGGGTGGGCCTGCCCGTCGACGGGGGGAAGTACTTCACCCTCGACCCGGCATCGCTCAGCATCCTGGCCTGGGAGCGCGAGCGCCCCGTGGTCAACGTGTGGAACCGGACCGGACCCGACCCGACTGCCGGTTCGTGACCGGACTGCCCGGTCATTCGGTTGGGCCGACGGGTTCTGGGTTCTCGCCGGCGTCTCCGTGTCGCCGGGAGCCCGGGCCGTCGCGCTCCGTCCAGGTGGGACCACCGATGGGGAGCTCAGTGCCCCTCCTCCAGGCGAACACTCCGGGAGGAGCACCATGGGGTTGGCGGTCGATCGGTCGGACCGGCTCGAGCGACTCCCCGTGGAACAGCCGGCGCGGTCCCGTCCACCGGGCTGGCGGGGCGTCCACCAACTGGGCCAGGGCATAGCCGGTCGACTCGTAGTTGATCCGCCACCCCTTGAAATGGGCCCAGGCTTCGTCGAGTGACCGGGTGATGGGATAGCCGATCTCCTCCAGCCGGGCCACGGCCGCGTTGAATTCGGAGCGGGGCAGCTGGATGTCCCCATCGGGACTCGGGTCGGGGTCGTAGCTGATCCGGCTGACCTGAGCGATGTCCCGGAGGCAGGTGAACCCCATGCGGAGGCACATCCTGGCTTCTTTGGGTGAGGCGTCCGGATCGAGCGCCATCGTGAGAGCGGCCGCGTCCATGATCGCGATCATGCTGACCACCCAGGAGTTGAGGGGGCGGGGGGACCGGAAAAAGAGGAGCGAGGGGTAACTGGTGTGGCTCTCGGCCACGTCTGCTGCCCACTGCTCCCAGTCGGCGAACAGGGCGGGAAGGTTGCCGATGAGGCCGACCAGCTGGTGGCGGATGAGCACCTCGGGACCCCATGCCGGAGCTCCGGCCCGGCTCTCGAGCATGGTGACCAGCGTTTCGCGCCGGTTGTAGGAGCCGTAGAGCGTGGGCAGGTAGGCGATCTGCAGGGCGACCAGGACCATGCCCGTCCCTGCGGCCACGAAGTCCACTGCCCGTCCGCCGGTGTGGCGGTCGGTGTCGAATCCCAGGGTGAACACCGACGATCCCGCCTGGGCGAAGGCCGCAGTGATGGACAGGTCGTTCAGTCCCCAGACGATGAGACCGAAGCCGAACACGGTGAGCAACAGCCAGGAGGCGAGGAGGCTGAGCACCGCCACGGGCTCGCTGAGGGCCAGGACCCGGTCCTTGCCGGCATAGGTGCGGGTCAGGGCGGCGACCTGCCGGAACCCGAACCGGATGGCGCGGGCCGCCCACGTCGTCGGCCTGCCGACCGCGGGCCGGGGGACGATGAGCACGCGGATGACGCTGGCGGCAGTGACGAGTAGGACGATGACGCCGGCCACGAGGACCAGCCCCCGTCCTGCGGTCATCGACGGGATCGCGAGCTCGGCGCCGCGCCGGCGCTCAACCGGCGGTCTGGCGAAGCGCGGGAACCCGACCCTGGGCTCGAGCCACCATGTCCGCCAGGTTGAACGAGTCGAGGTGGGTGCGCATGTGGTCACCGACATCGGCCCAGACGCTGAGCAGCACGCACTGTCCCTCGTGGTCGCAGGCCCCATTCTCGTGGGGCTCCCCGAAGTCGCCGGCCACGATGGGGCCGTCGACGGCGCTCACGATCTGGCTCAGAGTGATCTCATCCGGCGGACGGGCCAGTACGTAGCCGCCACCCACGCCCCGCTTGGAGCGGACCAGGCCCGCGCCCTTCAGGGCCAACAGGATTTGCTCGAGATAGGGCTGGGGGAGCCCGGTGCGCTCGGCGATATCCCTGACCGCGGTCGGTCCATCGGTGGTGGCATGCAGGGCCAGTGACAACAGGGCCCTGCTCGCATAGTCACCCCGGGTGGAAACCTTCACGGGGCCATGCTAGAGCCTGGAGACCGAGATCCGCTGCTTCCCCGGGTGCTGATGACCTCCCCGGAGGGCGGTACCGGCCGGTTCAGTGCCCACCCAGCTTGGATCCGGCCAGGTCCTCGGCCATGGCCCAACCGAAGGCCACCAGGCGCCCGCCCGTCGCCGGATTCACCGTCTCGAAGAGCGGCAGCACCTCTTCGGGCGTCTTGACCTTGGGACCGCTGAAGTCGAATCCCCCCGACTCGCACCCGTCGCCCGCCAGGACGAAGGTCCGGTCGTCGATGCGACCCTCGCACCCGAACCGCTTGGCCAGACGCCGGCCCCACGCCCGTTCCTCGCCGGTGGCCTTGTGGTCGGGGCCGGGGACCACATCGGTGAGCCCGGCAAAGACGCGGAAGCCCTCGGCCGCCACCAGCCTGGTCCCGACCAGGACATCCTCGTCAGGAAAAGCCAGGAGGGCCCGCCGGTACTTGTCGCCCATCATGGCCCGCAGGACGGTGTCGGCCCGTGCGGTGCGATCGACGGTGGCCAGGCCGATGAGCAGCGATGGCGTTCCCCCGATCCGTTCGAGGGTCGAGAAGGAGTAGCCCCGCAGCTTGGTACCTTCCCGGGCGCGGGTCACCAGCACCCACTCCTCGCGCTGTTTCGACAGGAATCCGATGTCGAAGCGCGGCTCTCGCTCGGCACACAGATCGGCCATCTCGGCCAATTCGGTGTCGTTGATCGCCGTGCAGTCCTTGGTTTCCACCTGGATGGACATAGCTTGTTCCATGCTCCTCAGTCGCCTGCAGGGGCTCGTCTGGCGCGGTCGCCCAGTCCCGATTGTTCGGTTCCAGGTCCCCTCCGTGCGAGCCGTGAGGCAATTTTACCGGGATTTGAGGTCAGCTGTCCTATCCGGGCCCATTTCGAACGATGTTCGAGGGTTGGTCAGGTCAAAATGGCCTTGGGGCCGAGCAGGACCCGGAGCTCGCCGACCAGTCCCCGGTGGCTGTCCACGTTGAATTCGGTGGGCAGCTTCAGCACCTTTTCGCCCACGTGGAGGAGGACCGGCGAGGCGCCCGGGTGCTCGGAGAGCAGGTGCTTCAGCTGGTTGACCTTCGAATCGGTCAGGGCGTTGGGCGACAGGACAATACGCAGCTCAGACCGCACATCCGTGGCCAGATCGGGCCGCTGGATCTCCATGCACACCAGCTTCACCCGGTCGTCGCGCATGTCCACCCGACCCTTCAGGACCACGATGGCGTCGTCGTCGAGCAGGGCGCCGTACTCGGACATGGTCTTGGGGAAGACGAAGACGTCGATGGACGCCTGGAGGTCCTCGAGGACGAACGTGGCCATCAGATCGCCTTTT
>DASXMT010000311.1:0-2627 GCA_036495505.1 Acidimicrobiales bacterium
GCGAACGAGTCCCGTCCCGACAGGTTGGGGATCATTGGCTCGCGGAGAAAGCCGGTACCACAGAAGACCACGTCTGCCGTTACCAACCCGTCATCAGCGGAGCGCAGATGCCAGACGCCCCCTTCGAAGCGTGCCTCGACGATCTCACAGTTGAAGCTTGTGTGGTTGGCCAAATCCAGCCCCCTCGCAACCTTCTTCAGGTAGGTCTGGATCTCCGAGCCCGGGGCGTAGCGGTGACTCCAGTCTTTGTTGCGGGAAAACGAGAACTCGTAACTGCGGGTGACCACATCGACATGAAGACCGGGGTACGTATTGTCCCGCCACGTGCCCCCCACGTCGGCGGCCTTCTCGTAGATATGGAAAGGCACGCCGGCCCGTTGCAGCTTCTCAGCCAGAAATATCCCGGACATACCGGCACCGATAACAGCTACTTCGAACGTCCCAGCCATCTAACGTCGTCGACCTTCCCTTCGAAATCCCCTTGGCGCAGTCGCTGGATTCGGCAAGGCTTTCAAGCTGTGCGCCAAGTCATACTGGACCATCATATAGATACACGACTGCGAGAGCAGATGGGGCGCCCGACTGCGAGACGGTCAGCCCGGTGCCACCACTCTGGATGGCTTCGGCACCGGGCTGGTCAGAGTAAGGCCGCCATCCGCCAGGATGATTTGCCCTGTGACCCAGTCCATCGCCAGGATCCCGAGCACCGCCTGAGCGATATCTGAGGCTTCCCCCAGGCGGTGACCGAGCGGAGTGCGCTCGCTAACCGCGTCAACGAACTCAGTCGACCGCCTGCTCGGCGCTGTACCGTCGGGCGCCGCCATCCCGACCGCCATGAGGCCGGGGCCGATTGCGTTCACCGAGATTCCATGCCGCCCGAATTCAGTCGCCGCCAACCGAGTAAGCATGTTGACCGAAGCCTTGCTGGCAGAGTAGGCCGCCAGCCCCGGTTCCACCACAGGTCCGCCACTGATACTGGTGGTATTCACAATGGCGCCGCGGGAGCCCTCGGCGATGAGGCGCCGGGCGAATTCGCGGCAACAGTTGAGGCAGCCGACGACGTTGACCTCGAACACCTTCATCCATGTGTCATTCCGGCAGAGCACGTTGTCCCACGTGTCGCCGTCGGCATCAGCTGCCGGGGTGGCGAAGGGGCCTGCAATTCCGGCGGTATTGACGAGGATGCTTGGCGTGCCGAGTTCCTCACAAGTGCGCTGCAGCGTGGCCTGGACCGACGCCGGGTCTGTGACATCGCACTCCAGGACGTCTGGTGCCCTACGCATGTCCCAGCGAGCTACCCGAGCGCCCCTGCGGGACAGAGCCTCGCTTACTGCTTGGCCGATCGATCCGCTGCCCCCGGTCACTACCGCCACTGCTGCCGCTAGCTCCATGTATTCGTCCATCTAGTGCCATCAGGTAGGACTCCAAAGGGTAGCCCGCTTAGGATACTTAGAATTGTACGAGACATGATAAGGCTCTCTCGGAATAGGGACGGGTCGATGTCACCTTCCCTGGGCTCGGTGCATGGCCCCGGCGACCCAGAGCAGCAGCTGCGGATCCGCGTAGCGGAGTTCGCCGGAAACCGAGCGGCCCGACCGGTCGAAGAATCCGCAAGTGCCCGCGTCAAGGTCGTCGACCCGAACGGTGCCATCAGGTTGTAGCTCGAATATCTGGTTGAGGAGCGGATGCGGTACTTTCATGGACCTCCTCCAACGGCTCGGTAACCGATTCCCGTTGGAAGGTCGGCTAGGTCCTCAACGTGAAATCGCCTGCGTCATCCCTGGTGAAATGGGGTACCCGTTTCACAATATCAATACGCCCCCTACCGCCAACGGCTGAATACCACCCTCCCCAGTGGGGCGCTGCCGACGGCTTTCCACCGCCGAACTCATCAGATCACTCCGTGGCGCCGAAACTTGGCTATCTCATCGGGTTTCAGCCCGAGCACCTCGGTGTACACACTGTCGTTGTCAGCACCAATCCGACCGCCGAGGTGGTCGATTCGGCCGGGGGTGGCGGTAAGTCGGGGGACCACACCGCGGGTCGCGAGGTCACCCACGTCATCCGTCGGAATGCGCACGATGGCCCCCCGCTCCCAGTAGTGGCTATCGGAAAACGCGTCGGACACTGTGTAAATGAGTGACGCCGGAACACCATGATCGATAAGTGTCGCCACCAGCTCGTCGGCCGGATGTTCCTTTGCCCAGGAGGCCACAGTGCTCTCTATCTCCTGGCGATGGGCGATGCGGCTCCGGTTCGAGGAGAATCGCTCGTCTTCGAGCAGGTCGGGTTGACCCATGGTCTTCACCAGCTTGGCAAACAACCCGTTGCTTGTGCATCCAATGGCGACCCACTTGCCGTCCTTCGCTCGAAAATTGTTATGCGGAGCGGCGTGGGGATTCATCGACCCGATTCGGTCCTGCACCTCTCCGAGATGGTCGTAGGTCTCGACTAGGTCGCCAAGCATCTGGAACACCGCCTCGTAGAGCGCGATATCGACCTCCTGCCCCTCGCCGGTCCGATCCCGATGACGCAGTGCGGTGACCGCCCCGAACGCCGCGTAGACGCCGGTCAGGTAATCGGCGAGACCAGCACTACCGGGAATGAGCGGAGGGCCGTCCGGCTCG
>DASXMT010000312.1:0-2623 GCA_036495505.1 Acidimicrobiales bacterium
ATCTACCGTCAGTCGACCCCGAGAAGTGGTGCCGCCAGCCGCGGGAGATCAGCCATGGAGCGGAGCATGTCGTTGAGGTGGGTGCACGTAGAGGTGCCGACGAACGTGCCGCGCACGTGTGCTCGCAGACCGTCTGTCGGAAGACCGACGACGCGATCGACGCTGTCGAGGGCAAGGGGGCATTCGTTCCACGGAAGGACATGAGCGGCGGCGTTGATCGAGGCGATGGTGTGATCGGTTGGGTCGAATCGACCCCGCAGGGAGTACTCGTGGACCGCTCCTTCGCCCACAGCTGCGTCCACGTAGCTGTCTCGGAAGTGTGCGTCGAAGCGCAGAGTGGTCTCGTTCGGATCGTCACGCATGATGTCCAGGCGTCGGGCGCGCCGCATGGCGCCTGCGGGCAGAGAAGGCCGCTCGTGCCATCCCGCCGAGTCGTCGAGATCAGGCGGCACCGGTGCCGTTGTGGGGACAGGTACCGAGCCGGTCTTCTCCACCGTGTCGAGGATCGTGGCCCCGGTGGCCCAGCCGGCACACAGATCGGAGACCGCGGCCAGATGAGCGACCGGAATGCGGTGCTCTGCCCAGCTGGCGTGACGCTGCATCGCGTAGCCCGCCACCAGGTTGGCACCCGGGAGGTCATCGAGAAGCAGATGGAGCGGTGTTAGCCCCAGAGCTTCGCCTGGCAGCACTTCTTGGACCTTGGCTCGAAACCCGCTCGCCACGGTAAGGCCCACCAGACGCTGCAGGCGGGGGTCGGGGTGCTCCAGGTTCTCCAAGACGCGCCCGGCTGAGACCACGGCCTCGAACTGAGCTGTGTCGACCACCACTTCGTCCTCTTGCGAGGTGTGAAGGTCGCGAGCCCGGGCGATCACGATGACGGCCCCCGCGGGACCATCAGGTCGGAGGGAGTCGATGGTCGACGTTCGCCGAACCGATCGCGACACGCGCCGCGGCGTAGCAGCAATCGGCCGTTTCGGGCCGCCCCGAGTGATCCCAATGCCCTCGGCCACTGATCCCTCAGGCGCTCGCGAGAACGGGCAGGGAGCTGATGTCGAAACCAAAGACTCGAGCAGCGTTGCCGGCCACCATTGCGAATACGTCTTCGCGGGTCAGTTCGGCGAACTGGTCGTGAACCGCCTCGACCGAGTGTGGCCAGGTTCCCTCCGGGTGGGGGTAGTCGTTGCCCCACAGCAGCGGCTCGACGCCGGTGATCGAGCGATTGTGCACCGCCACCGTATCGGTCATGAAGGTCGCATGACACTGCCGACGGATGAGCTCGCTTGGCTTCATCGTGAGTGAAGTAGTGCGAAACATCTTGTGGTCCTCGTACACCAGGTCGGCCTGGGTCATGACCCAGGCCATCCACGCTGCGCAGGTTTCGACTGCGACGATGCGCAGGCCGGGGAAGCGGTCCAGCGCGCCACCGGCGGCCAGGTGCAAGAACACCGATGGACCGTCGGATTGGGCACCGAGCACGTAATTGATGACGGCGGCACCTGGGCCTCGCACGATCCTGGGGTCATATCCCGTCCCAGAGTGGAAGGTAAGCGGGAGCCCTATCTCTTGCGCGGTCGCCCAGAACGGGTCGTAGGCGGCATCGTTGTAGGGCCTCGACGGCACGCGTGCAGGCAGGAACAGGGCGCGAAATCCCAAGCCGGCCAGGCGCTCCGCCTCCTTGACGGCGGCATCGATGTCCAGCATCGAGACCAGGCCCACCGGGAGAATTCGCTCCTCGCCCAGCATGGTCTCGGCCGCCCAATCGTTGTAGGCGCGCGCCAATCCCTTCTGCAGCTCAGGGTCCTCCGGTACGAAGCACACCTGCAGCGCCCAGTTGGGAAACACGACCTCGGCCACCACACCGTCTTGCTCCTGCTCACGGAAACGCTGCTCGCTGCTGGAGCCGCCGACCACTGCGAGATCGAGCTCGCTTGCCGACATCAATTTGCGTATGGCCATGCCCTCGGCCTCGAGGATCCTCCAATCACCCTGGTTGTGGATCGTGGGGGCGCGATGGCGCATGGACGCGGGAAGGCGCTCGGCATAGAGGTCGATCGGCTCGGTGACGTGCGAATCAGCCGAGATCAGCGGCATACCGTCGAAGATTGTGGTCATGAGGGGTCTCCTGGTTGGGGAACGAGGGGTCGGAAGATCGGAAGCGCCACTTGGTCGTCCACGGGGTCGAAGTCGACCGTCACTGCCAACCCGATCTGGACCTGCGACCGAGTCGAACCGACGACGCGGCTGAGCAGGCGGACGACGCCCTGGGTCGAGTCGAGCTCGATGACGCTTATGTTGTACGGGCCGAGCTCGGCCAGCGAGGGCACAACGGGTGCGTCGGTCCAGGTGTAGGAGAACACCGTCCCTGTGCCCGGTTGGTCCTCCCAGACCCAGTCGAGCGAGCTGCACACGTAGCACACCTCGGTCGGTGGGTGGCGGTGCTGACCGCACTTCGAGCAGCGTTGTACGACCAGTCGTCCCTCACCCGCAGCGAGCCAGAAGCCAGCGGTGGTCGGTTCGAGGCGGGGGCCGGGCAACCCGGGCAGTGACCGGCTCATGGGGTCGCCCCCAGAATCATGCCGCTCGAGGGCGCCGGACCGGCGCCGCCAACGACCAGAACATTCTC
>DASXMT010000313.1:0-3867 GCA_036495505.1 Acidimicrobiales bacterium
GGGCGGTGTTGATGCCGACATGCCCGGCCCTGAGCCGCTTGGCCACTTCGAGGGCACGAGCGGTGTCGGCGGAGAAGACGTAGTCGTAGAGACCGAACTCGCTGTCATTGGCGATGGCCACGCCTTCCTCGTCGTCGTCGAAGGGTATGGCCACCACGACCGGCCCGAAGATCTCCTCACGGGCGACGGTGATGTTGTTGCCGCCGGTGATCAGGGTCGGTTCGACGTAATACCCGGTGGGCAGGTGCTCGGGGCGGTTCCCGCCCGCCACGACCTCGCCCTGCTGGCGGCCGGTCCCGATGTAGTCGAGGATCCGTTGCTGCTGGACGCCCGAGATCACCGGCCCGACCACGGTGTCGAGCTCGAGAGGGTCGCCTACCTTGAGCGCACCGGCGAACGAGGCCAGCTTCTCGACGACCTGGTCGTAAATGCTCCGGTGGATGACGGCCCGGGTCGGTGCCGTGCAGATCTGCCCCGAGTGGAATGCCCAGGTTGACCCGATGGCGGTGATGGCCGCGGCGATGTCTGCATCGTCGAAGACGACCGCGGCCCCCTTGCCCCCCAGCTCGAGCAACAGGCGCTTCATCGTCGCACCCCCGGCTTGGGCGATCCGCTGGCCCACGGCTGTCGACCCGGTGAAGGACACCATGTCGACGTCGGGCGACTCGGCCAGGACCGAGGCCGGTCCCGATCCTTGCGAGTTGATCAGGTTCACCACGCCGGGCGGAAACCCCACCTCGTCGAGGATGCGGATGAGCTCCACAATGGCCAGAGGATCCTGCGGCGCCGGCTTGACCACCACCGTGTTGCCCATGGCCAACGCCGGGGCGATCTTTCCGGCCAGGTTGGTGAGCGGGAAGTTGTAGGAGGCGATGGCTGCCACCACGCCAACGGGTTGGCGATAAGCCAGCGCGCTGACCAGTCCTCCGGGGGCCAGCGGCGTCGACCCGGTGGCGAAGGGAACCAACGACTTCTCCTGCACGTGGCGGATGTCGCGTGAGTACCGATCGAAGCGATCGCAACTGACCGGAACCTGCATGCGGGAGCCGACCGACGCCGTCGCACCCGTCTCGGCGATGACCAGCGCCACCAGCTCGTCGCCCTTGGCCCGAATGGCGGGAGCCACCTGCTTCAACAGGTTCAGCCGCTCCTCGACGGGCGTGGCCGCCCAGGACGGAAGGGCTTGGGCGGCCGCCGCTGCGGCTGCGGCGGCATCCTCCTTCGACGCATTTGGCGCTTGACCCACGACCTGTTCGGTGGCCGGATTGATGATGTCGTACGAACCGTCCCCGGCATCCACCCACTTCCCACCGATCAGGAGCTGATGCTCATCCTTGATGACCTGGTTGCTCATGGGTGCTCACTTTCTTCAGGCCGGTGTGGCCGCTTCTCGGCCGTCGTGGCCACATTGCTCGGGCCGGACGCAGCCTCCCCTTTCGGGTGCGCGCCAGGGATCGTCAATCGGCCGTCAAACGGCACTCAGTCGGAGGTGAATCGATTGCTTGCTACCCAGTTGAAAATTGCTCGTCGCTCGTTCCCCCAGTACTGACGGGGCGTCAGTTTAGGGTGTTCGCCGAGCGACGGGTCGGAGGGCGCCCCTGACCCGATTGCCGGGACGGATGCTATTTTCGACGGCATCATCGACTGGTTGCGGGACTCACTGTTGCCGGTAGTCGTGATTCTGCTCGGTGCAGGCCTGCTCGTACGGCTCGCGCACTGGCTGGGTGGCCGACACCGAGCCGGCATCGATGCGTACCTCCGCGACCTGATCGAAGCGGGCGGTTCGGCATCGGAGAGCACCAAGCGCTCGAGGGTGGTCAGCGAGGCCGTCGAGTGGGCGTTTGTCTCCCTGACTTGGTTCGTGGCTGGGATCCTGAGCATCGAGAAGCTCGGCATTCCGCTGACCACGCTGGTGGCGCCGGCCACGGTGGCCGGCGTGGCCATCGGCTTTGGGGCCCAACAAGTGGTGGGGGACGTGCTCTCCGGGTTCTTCCTGTTCGCCGAGCACCAGTTCGCCTTTGGCGATGTCATCCGACTCTCGGTCCCGGGCCAGACGGTGGGCGTGACCGGGACCGTCGAAGAGCTCACCCTCCGGGTGACGAAGCTGCGGACGGCACAAGGGGAGTTGATCGTCGTCCCCAACAGCGCCTTGCGCCAGGTCACCAACCTATCGAAGGACTGGTCGCGGGCGGTCGTGGACGTGCCGGTTCCGGTGACCGAGGACCTCGAGCAGGTGACTTCGATTATTCGCGAGCTCTTGGCCACCATGGCCAGCGAGGAGCAGTGGAAGGGCCTCCTCCTCGGCGACCCGGTGGTGGCCGGGGTCGAGACCATTGAAGTCGGCTATGTGCTCTTACGACTGATCGCACGGACCCTGCCCGGTCGACAGTTCGAGGTGGCGCGCGAGCTCCGGCTCCGAACCACCGTCGCTCTGCGCGAGGCGGGGATCAGCTCGCCGCCCATTGCCGGGGAACCAACGACGGCGCCATGACCGACGACGACGGCACGAACCCCTTCGAGGTCAAACGACGGCTCCGACCCGCGTGGTCGAACCCGGAAAGGGTCCAGCGGCCCGATCGACCGAAACGGGGACTGCGGGGCTTCATGAGCCGACCGCTCAATCGGCGGCTGCGCGTGCGCCGGTCGACGGCGCTGATGGCCGTGGCCTTTCTCGGATTCGGCGCTCTGTACCTCCAGTACCCGCCACTGCCCTCGTCCACCTCCAGACCGGTTTCCCATGAGGCGCCGCCGGCGACCACGACGACTACGACGACAACGACGCCTCCGAAGTCGACGGCGACGAGCACGTCGACGACGACGACCAACCCCAGCAGCACGACCACCACGACGGCACCCCCGTCGACAACCAACCCCAGCAGCACGACCACCACGCAGGCCGCCTCGGCCGCGACCTCACCCAGCTCCACCAGCTCGACGGTAGGGTCCTCCGCCACCTCGACGACCCCGTAGCCCTTCTCCGAGCATCCCTCGCGTCGGACCCGGCGTCGGCGATGGCAGCAGCAGCGGCCCGAGTAAACCCGTGCTGTCCTGGGTGCTGTCCTGGACCAGGCCAACGGCACACCAGACCTACGGCCCCGGACCCGCGGCTGGCTAGTCCTGCGCGGCCCGTTCGTCGACCACCGACGCCAACACCCGGCTCCGGTGCTCGGCGGCGTCGCCCCACGCCGGTGCCAGTGCCCACGCCCGCTTGAGGAACAGGTGCAGATCGCACTCCCAGGTGTAGCCAATGGCTCCGTGGACCTGCAGGGAGACCCGCGCCGCCTCGGTGGCCGCCTCCGAGGCGTACGCCTTGGCCATCGATGCTCGGCGACTGGCGTCGGGCGCGCGGTGGGCTAGTGACCAGGCCGCGGCGTAGGTGACGGGTCGGGCGAACTCCAGCTTCACCTGGGCTCCGGCCAACAAGTGCTTCACCGCCTGGAAGCTGCCGATGGCTCGGCCGAACTGCTTGCGCTCCATGGCGTAGTCAGCGGCCATGGTGATCATGCGATCGGCCAGACCCACCAGCTCGGCGGCGGTCCCCAGGGCGGCCCGGTCGGCCAGGATGGCGAGCGCCGACTCGGCATCGGATCCCGCGGAGACGAGCGTGCTGGGGACGGGCGTCCAGTCCACTGTGCCGAGGCGCCGGGTGGGATCGAGCGACTCGATTGGGGTGACCGCGACCTTGTCGGGCGGCAAGGCATGGATCTCTGAGCCTCCGTCGGGCTGGGCGGCGGATTCCAGGATGTACACGTCGGCTCCGACGGCGCCCGGTACTGCGTGCATGCCCGACAACCCGACTGCAGCGACGGCGTCACCGCTGGCGATGAGCGGAAGCCAGTGATCGGACAGCGCACCGATCTCTGTGCC
>DASXMT010000314.1:0-1996 GCA_036495505.1 Acidimicrobiales bacterium
TAAAGCCGGTGCGACCACCGTGTTGACCGTGACCGGACACGGCGGGACGCACGGCCAGTGCCTCGGTGACGCTGGTCACGATGGTGTGTGTGGTTCAAGCGGCGAGTTCGCCCAGGTAAGTCAACTCCGCTTGGCTGATCAGTTCGGGGGCCAGGTTGGGCGTCGAGCTGACTGGGTTCCGCGTGCTGACGACGCGGTAGAGGACGACGGCACAACGGGCGCCAAATCGGGCGCACACGCAGGTTCGGATACGGGCGCACACGCAGGTTCGGATAGCGGCAGCCTGATAGGTGAGCTGGCCGATCTGCTCGGTGAGCTGGCCGAGGAGCTTCCGGGGGCGAATGTCCGCGCCGTGGATCTCGATTGCTCCGACGATCCGGTGGTGCTTGCCGGTCGCATCGTGGCCGAGGCTCTCGTCGCTGGAGGGCCGGTAGCTATCGGCTACTGCGACGACCGGCGGTGCACGCTCGTGCCGGCTGCCGAGCCGATGATGGCCGCCAGTCTGGATCCCCAGATGGTCTGGGGCCGGACGGGGATGATCGTCCATCGTCCCGTCGATCCTGGCCTTCTGCTGATCACTTGACCCGGCTGGCTTAGGTCGCCGGCCGAGCGGGCTCTGACTTGGCTCGGTGGGCGAGTGGCACTTGCTTAGCCCGGGTGGGCGAACAGCCCGGATTTAGGGCGAACAGCCCGGATTTAGGGCGAACAGCCCGGGTAGAGACGATGTAGTTGAGGGGCCGGCTACGTGCCGCTTTCCGTTGGGAACCACCCCGAGACGCTGCTGTCGAGGTGCCTCTCGTGCTCCCGGCGGAGGGCGCGTGCCTCCTCAGCACTGACCAGTTCGAAGCCAACGTCATCACCCGGACGCAATTGGCCCAACGTGCCCCAGTCGGCGCTCACCACGGTGGCGATCACGGGGTAGCCACCGACGGTGGCGTGATCAGGCATCAGCACGATGGGCTGTCCGTCGGGTGGGATCTGGATGGCGCCAGTGACCATCCCACACGAGGGAATTCCGGTGGACGGCGGATGGATGGCCGACGGTGGGTCGTTGGCCGAGGGTGGCGCAGTGGCGGAGGGTGGCGCGGGGGCCGACTGTGGGTCGTTGGCCGAGGGTGGGGCGGTGGTCCTCCCGCCTGCCCGGGACCGCCCAGGCGACAGGCGAAGGCCAACACGGTTGGATCGGTCATCGACCGTCCAGCATGAGCGGGGGAGTTTCTGGAGCTCTGCGCTGGCGGCATGGTGAGGACCCGGCATCGCCCGGACGGTCGTCCTCGGTTCACGGGGCGACAAACGACCACGGGGATGGCCTGGCCAGCCCAGATCCACTTGGTCCCCCGTACCCAGCGGTCCGGTGCCCAGACCGGAGAGGACGTCGGTGGAGCGGGATCCCAAGACGAAGGGACCCTCTAGCCCACCAGCGACGGCCAGATAGGACCGGAGCGCCCCTCGCACCATGCCGATGACGAGGACCTGGCCAGCAGAGACAGGGACCACCGTGTCGGTTGCCACGGACCGGTCATCGAGCTTCAAATCGACGTCGCCCACCACGGCGACGTACCCATCGGACGAGAAGCGCATGGTCGGCCCCCGCACGGTCAGCTCCAGCGCCGCAGCGCCATCGCCGTTGCCGACCAGCCGGTTGGCCAGCCGGAATCCATCCGGATCGGCAGGGCCCGCCGCAGGCACGCCAATGGCGGCAAGACCTTGGCGGCCGGCATCTTGGATGAGGGTGAGGGTGCCCGGTTCGAGGACCTCGATGAAGCGACCGGTCGAGGCCCGAAGTGGTGGCCGTCGTGCCTGGGTGCCCTCGGAACTGGGGTCGGAGTCCGGAGGTCGGGGGTGAGCGGCGGATACATCGGATACATCGGATACATCGGATACAGCGGATACAGCGGATACAGCGGGGGATCGGGCCCGCGTGAAGCGCACGGTGTCGCCGGCACGGAGCAGGGCAAACGGAGGTGTGTCCGGGTTGAACATGGACACGTCGGTG
>DASXMT010000315.1:0-1909 GCA_036495505.1 Acidimicrobiales bacterium
GTCTGGATCGGTCGGCCAGGGGGGGATGAGCGATCGAGTACCTGGGCGAGACAGGGAACGGCGTCGTTGGCGGAAGTGGAGGTAGCGTCGGCGGTCGGGTACTCGCGGCTGCAGAAATAGGCAGCCGGGGTCCATGCCCCCCATGTCCTCGGGATCGCGTCGGAACTCCTCGAACCCGAAGGTGCCGTCCGGCCTGGAAAAGATGTCGACGCACCGATCCGCCATACGCATGTCGACGCGACGCCGATCGGCCGACCACGATGGCGTTGGCGTGCGCCTCCTCGGCAACGAGCTGAGTACCGCCGCCGGCCCTCTACCCCAACGAGGCAAGCGGGATGTCGGGGTCAGCCAGCCGACCGTCATCGACCTCGACCCTCTCGCGGATCAGGTGCTGGATGGGGTCAGTGACATCCCAGACGTTGGCGTTCATGCCGGCGACCACCCGTCGGGCCTTCATCCAGAAGGCGATGAAGGCGCCATCGGCCGGGTTGCCCCGGAACACCACCCGGTCCCAGTGGGGGGCGTAGCCCGAGTACTCCATGCTCAGGTCGTACTGATCGGAGTAGAAGTACGGCAGCCGCACGTACGGGGTGGGCACCCCGGCCATGTTCATGCCCGCTGTGGTGCCCTGATGGAGGGCGTTGGCCCAGTGCTCCACCCGGAGATGGGTGTGGTACAGCAGGTGGAAGGCCGAGGCCACGTCTCCGGCGGCGAAGATGTCGGCCAGGTTTGTCTGCAGGTTGGCGTCGACCACGATGCCGTTGTCGACGCTCAGCCCGGCCGCCCGGGCCAGCTCCACCCGGGGCAGGGCGCCGACACCGACCACAACCAGCTCGGCGGGGATCCTGGTGCCGTCGGTGAGATCGACTTCGTCGACCCGATCGCCGCCCCGGAGGGAGTCGACGCCCACATCCAGCCGGAGGTCCACGCCGTGGCTCACATGGAGGTCGCGGTAGACCGCACCCACCTCGTCGCCCAGGGCCTGCTGGAGAGGGACGGCCGCCGGATCGATCATGGTGACGCTCACCCCGAGCTGGCGGGCCGAGGCGGCCACCTCGGACCCGATCCAGCCGGCTCCGATGACCACGACGCTGGTGACCCGGCCCAGGGCGCCGGCCAGCGCGTCGCAGTCGGCCAGGGTGCGCAGGTAGACGACGTTTTCGAGGCCTGCGCCGGGAACGGTCAGCCGGCGCGGCGACGAACCGGTGGCCAGCAGCAGCTGGCCGTAGGAGAGCCGCTCACCGCCCTCGAGCGCGACCTCGTGGCCGACGGGGTCGATGGAGGTCACCGACGTGCCGGTGCGGAGGTCGATGTCATGATCCGCGTAGAAGCCTGCCGGGTGGACGAAGACCGTCTCGCGCTCCGACTTGCCCTGCAGGTAGTCCTTGGACAGCGGCGGGCGCTCGTAGGGGCGCTCGGGGTCCTCGCCGACCATGGTGATGGGGCCCTCGAATCCCTCGGACCTCAGGGATTCGGCAGCCTTGGCTGCGGTCAGGCTGGCTCCGACGATGACGACGGGTGATGGGGGCATGGTCTCCTGGTTTGCTCTGGTCGGTTAGGGGTGCGTCGCTTAGCGGTGCACGGTCGGCTAGCGATGCACGCCGGTGAGGGCGAAGAACTCCTGGCGCGAGCTCGGGCTCTCCCGCAACAGGCCGTGCAGGGAGGAGGTCACCGTGGTCGACCCGGTGGCCCGTACCCCCCGCAGCGACATGCACAGATGGTCGGCCTCGAGGACGACGCCGACCCCCTTGGGCTCGAGGTGTTCCTGCAGCCAGTTTGCTACTTGGACGGTGAGGCGTTCTTGGACCTGGAAGTTCCGGGCGAACAGCTCGACCACCCGGGCCAGCTTGGACAGCCACAGGATCCGTTCGGCAGGTACGTAGCCGACGTGGGCCACACCATGGAAGGG
>DASXMT010000316.1:0-11704 GCA_036495505.1 Acidimicrobiales bacterium
CTTCCCTACCGATTCGGGGGGCGATCCCGGCGATGTGAGCACCGCCACCTTCCGGGAGACGCGGATGGCGCCGATGGCGTCGGCCAGCGGCCGGCCGTGTGCCGAGATGACCGTGGCGTCGTCCCAGGGCAGGCCGATCCGGGCAAATGCCAGTGAGACCGACGACGGAGCGGGCACGATGATCAGGTGCCTGCGGTCGACCACGCGGAGAAGTGCCCGCACGATGCCGAAGAACCCAGGATCGCCCGACGCCAGCACGCACACCGGGATCCCGTCGCCGGCGGCAGCGGCGGCACGGCGGCAGGCGTCGTCGGCATCGCTGCCAATGGTCACAGACCGGACATGCGCTCCACCGCGTCGTTGTTGCCAATCCTCGAATGCTTCGAGGTGCCTGCGCCCGCCGATGACCAATTGAGCACTGCCCAGCGCGTCCTCGACATCGGGGCTGATGTTGTCCAGTCCGTAGCCGGCAATGCCGATGACGGTGACCGTCCCCGGTCGATCAGGCACGCGCGATCACCGTTTCTCCCTCGAAATCGACCATGACGACCTCGCAGCCGAACGCTCCTCCGCCATGGGCGATGCAGTTGTCGCGAGCCATCTGGCACAGGCGGACCAGCGGCTCCCGAACTCCGGAGGCCAGGCAGGCATCGTAGAAGTGCCGGGCCGTCGCGGTCTCGGTGGCGGCGGCTACGACGATCTCGGGGGATCCGGTCTCGGCGGCCACGGCGGCCAGCAGGTCGGTGTCCACCTTGGACCGGTGGAAGTGGGTCATCATCACGCCCGAGGCCAGCTTGGTGATCTTGCCCGCCATGGCCACCACGTTCACCCGGGTCATGCCGTCGGCCGCGCACCGCCGCAGCGCGATCCCGCTGAAGTCGCCCACCTCGACGAACGACACCGGATCGAGGGCGGCATAGACGCGCTGGGCCGCCTGTTCTGAACGGCTTCCGGTGCACAGGACCATGGTCCGTTCACCCTGGGCCGAGGCCACGTCCACCTGCTGGACGACCGACGCCCGGTAGGCGGCCGTGGAGAACGGCCTGACGATGCCGGTGGTGCCCAGGATGGAGATCCCGCCGAGGATACCCAGCCGCTCATTGCTGGTTCGCCTGGTCATCTCCTCACCCCCCGGCACGCTGAAGGTGACCACCACCGGTCGATCGGTCACCTCGGCCAGCGCGGCGAGGATCATGCGACGCGGAACCGGATTGATGGCCGGTGCACCGACCGGGAGGCCCAACCCGGGCTTGGTGATCGTGCCCACACCCGACCCGGCGGCCAGCCGAGTCTCGGTGTCGCCGTCGGGGGCCCAGCGGACATCGGCGGTGAGCTGCGCCCCGTTGGTGCAGTCGGGGTCGTCACCCGCGTCCTTGACCACGGCCGCCCGGACGGTGCCGGCGCCGTCGCCGACCGGCCCGGCCCCGACGACGGGAAAGGAGACCCGCGCCCCCTTGGGCAGCCCGACCTCGACCTCGTCGGGTACGAGCCCGGAGGCCAGTCCCAGGGCGGCGGCCTTGGCTGCGGCCGACGCGCAGGTACCGGTCGTCCAGCCTGTCCGGAGGCCTGTCTGCCGCTCGGCTACTTCGGGGCTGAGCTCCGGCTCGTTCGTCTCGCCCGTCATCGCTCTTAGCCCGGTCCGGGCGCGGCCGAACGCGGCGATTCGCCCGCAGAGCCCAGGATGCTGCGGCCCTCGGTGATGTCCTGGGCGTCGCGGCGTGTTCCCGCTGCTCGCCCCGTCGTCGTCCCGGCGCGGGAACGCTTGCGGAACTTATGGGCGAAGGTTGGTGAGTAGAGGTGACTGCGGGGGGCGGCGCCGGCCAGGGCCGGTCCGACGAGGACCAGCACGGTGGTGGTGGCTCCGGTGTCGGCCAGGGCGTCGGCCAGGTTCCCGATGGTGGTGCGCACGACCTGTTCGTCCGGCCAGCTGGCTCGGACGACGATGGCCGCCGGCGTGTCGGGCCCGTAGGCGCTCCCCGGTCCCAACAGCTCCTCCTGTAGGGCGGCGGGTCGAGCGGCCGACAAGAACACCGCCAGCGTGCACCCTGTGGCCGCGAACGCCAGCAACGACTCCCGCTCGGGCATGGACATCGAGGTACGGCTGGCCAATCGGGTGATGACCACGCTTTGGGACACCTGGGGGATGGTGAGCTCGCGCTGGACGACCGCAGCGGCCGCGGCCAACGAGCTCACGCCGGGGACGATCTCGAACGAGCGCTCATGGGCGATGCACCAATCGAGCTGCTCCTGGATGGCGCCGTAGATGGCTGGATCGCCCGAGTGCAGGCGCACGATGGCGGCATCGGGGTGGGCCTCGTAGACCGAGAGCACGTCCTCCAGGGTCATGGTGGCCGAATCGTGGATCGAGGCGGCAGGACCGGCGTGGGTGAGCACCTCTTCTGGGACCAGGGACGAAGCCCAGATGACCACGTCGGCGGTTCGGAGCCGATCGGCGCCCCGCAGGGTGATGAGATCGGCGGCCCCGGGCCCGGCGCCGATGAAGCTGATCAGGCCACTCATGGTCGTTGACCCCCGTTGGCTGTCCCGGCTGGGGGAACGATGACGGTGGCGAGATAGCTGGCTGGTTGGTCGCCTGCCGAGGCCACCCGACCGATCTGCTCACCAGGCAGGCCCAAGAGCTCGCCGTACACCGCGCCCTCGAGCCGGCCATGGTCGGCCAGGAGGGCGGCGATGGCAGGAAGGTATCGACCTCCCTTGTAGATCACGACGGCGCGCTCCGGGTCGGCCAGGGCGTCGGCCACATGCTCCACGCCATCGAGCGCGGTCACCAGCGACAGGGTCTCGGTGCCGTCGAGGAGCACCGTGCCCGAACGTCCGGCCAGGGCCTGAAAGGCGGTGATGCCGGGCACCGTGGACAGGGAGACATCAGGGAGCAGTCGACGCACTTCCTCGGCCAAAGAGGGAAATGTGCTGTAGACGTTGGGGTCACCCAGGGTCACGAACGCCACCCTCTGGCCTTGGGCCAACCACGGTGCGAGGGTTGCCGCCGCCGCGCCGTGCGACGCCACCCGGGCGTCCCGGCCACCCGGGGCGCGATCGGCGGTCATGTCGAAGGGAAGCCGGTCGATCCGGAGCTCGGGAAGGATCTGGCGGACGATCGCCTCGGCTCGACCGACCGCGTCGGGCGAGGTCGTGGGGGCGGTCACCCGGTCGGCCCCTTCGAGGGTGGAGACTGCCAGGCGTGTCACCAGGCCCGGGTCACCCGGGCCGACGCCCACCCCGACGAGTTGGCCCTGGTTGGGACGGGCGGGGTCTGCGGTCATGGCCGGATCATGCTACCGGCCGAGCCGTGCCGTCCTGGGACCTGGGCGAGAGCGGTGGCCACGAAACGCTCGGCCGGCCCGGGGTCGGCGCCCAGGTGGAGGTGGAGGTAGGAGGCCAGAAGGGTCGGGGTCGAGAAGCCGGCGATGGCGGAACCGGTACGTCCTTCCAAGTCGAGCGCCGACCCTCCTGGATCGACGGTCGAATAGTGGAATTCGTGACCCCGGAGCACCGCACCCCGGGCGGCAACGGGGGTCTCGGACCTGGCCGTCGCCACGCGGTAGCCGAGGGAGAGCCTGCCGGTCATCGCCCCGTCGGCTTCGATGGCGCCACACAGCTCGTGGCCGTCGAGCGACCGGCACAGCCACAGGAGACCACCGCACTCGGCCCAGGCCACCAAGCCCCGCTCGATCCGCCGACGGACGTCGGCCAGCAGCGGCCGGTTGGACGACAAGGCCTCGGCGTAGACCTCGGGGAACCCGCCGCCGGCGTAGAGGCCGGCGGTGGCGTCGGGGAGGGCGGGGTCCACCAGTGGGTCGAAGGGAACGATCTCAGCACCGGCTTCGACCAACCGAGCCACGTTGTCGGGATAGGCAAAGCTGAACGCTCGGCCTCCGGGCACGGCGATGCGAACGGAACCGCCGGGGGGCACCATCGGGCGCGTCTCGGTCAATTGCCCGATGCTGTCGACGGGCATCTTCGGGGCCGACTGCGCCACCGAGACGATGGCGTCGAGGTCGACCGCCCGGGCAATGGCATCGGCCAGACGGTCGACTGCCTCGGCCACCTCGGTGGGGCGCTCGACGACCGGCACCAATCCCAGGTGGCGGTCCCGCCAGGTGAGGGCGTCGTCGCGGTGGAGCGCACCGAGTACCGGAACCCCGTGCTCGATGAGCGGACCGAGGGCCTCGCGCAACAACACCTCGTGATGGGGGCTTCCCACCTGGTTGAGAATGACCCCGGACAGGGAGACGTCCGGATCGAAGGTGTGGTACCCGTGAACCAGAGCGGCGACCGACGTGCTCATGGCCGATGCGTCGACCACCAGGATCGTTGGCGCGTGCAGCAGAACGGTCATCTCCGCCGTGCTTGCCGTGCCCCCGCGGGTTGTGCTCGCCATTCCCCCGCGCATGGAAACGGCGGCATCCGAGCCAGGAGTGCCCCCCGAGCCTGAGCGGGAGGGGGCTCCCGGCGACCAGGACGCGCCGTCGAACAGCCCCATCACCCCTTCGACCACCAAGAGGTCGGAGCCGGCGGCGGCCTTGGCGGCCAGGGGGGCCATGGCGTCGGCCCCACAGATCCAGCTGTCGAGGTTCTGAGCCGGCCGGCCGGTCGCCACCGAGTGGTAGCCGGGATCGATGAAGTCGGGGCCGACCTTGGCCGAAGCGACCCGATGGCCCCGCTTCCGGAGTGCGGCCATGAGACCGGTGGCGATGGTCGTCTTGCCCACCCCCGAGTGGGTGCCGGCCACGACCAACCGGGGAGGCATGGGAGAGCTCATCGGTGGGCGATCCGGCGCGGTGCGGGGCGAATCAGAACTCGATTCCCTTTTTCGCCTTGATGCCCTGGTCGAACGCATGTTTGACCTTGCGCATCTCGGTCACCGTGTCGGCCACCTCGATGAGCTCGGGCGGCGCATCCCTCCCGGTGATGACCACGTTGGTCTTGGGCGACCGTCCCACCACTGCTTCGACCACCTCATCCACCGCCACCCAGCCGTACTTCACCGCGTAGGTCAGTTCGTCCAGGATCAACAGGTCGTAATTGCCCGAGGCCAGTTTCTCCTGGGTCACGTCCCAGGCATGGCGACCCTTGGCCGCCGTCTCATCGAGATCCTCGGACTCCCACGTGAAGCCGTCTCCCAGGGTGTGCCACTCGATGTTCAAATGGTCGGCCAGCTTTCGCTCGCCCGTCTTCCACTTGCCGCTCTTGATGAACTGGACCACGCCCACCCGCCAGCCTCGAGCCCAGCCCCGGCCCATGACGCCAAAGGCAGCGGACGACTTGCCCTTGCCGTAACCGGTGTTGATCAGGACGATGGATTCAGCGCGTGCCATGACCGTCACGGTACTGCTCGGAGCCAATGGCGCACGCCTGAGCCTCCGCCGGGTGCCCCTGCTGTTCTTGCACGAGAGGCCAGGCCAGAGACCCGGCGGCGGCCACCGTATAGGCTCGGCGCTCGGAACACAGGGAACCCGGTGAGAGTCCGGGGCTGTCCCGCAACTGTGATCGGGGAACGACCCTCACCCATGGCCACGGTCCGGAAACGGACGGGAAGGCCGAGGGAAGTGGTGATCCGAGAGCCAGGAGACCTGTTTCCCCGCCCGGTGAGGGGTGCGTGCCCTCTCGGGGGCAGGAAGGACGCGTGGACGTGGCAACGAGGGCTGGAGGACAGGGAACGCTGACACTGGTGCTCGGCGGTACCCGGTCGGGTAAATCAGAGGTGGCTGAGGGGCTGGCCGGCGAGCACGCCGGTTCGGACGGGCCCGTCACCTACGTGGCCACCGGGGCCTTCCCGACCGGTGCAGGGGACCCCCTCTGGGACGCCAGGGTGCAGGCCCACCGCAATCGTCGCCCCGCTCGCTGGGAGACGATGGAGCTCGGCCCGGGACGTGACCTCGGCGCGGCCACTCGGACCCTCGCCGGTACGGTCCTCATCGACTCGTTGGGTGCATGGGTGGCGGGCCTTGACGGCTTCCGGGCCGATCACGAGCGACTGTGCGCGGACCTGCGGGCGCGGGTAGACGCCAACAAGGACCTCACCGTGGTCGTCAGCGAGGAGGTTGGGTTGGGCGTGCACCCTCCGACATTGATCGGCGTGGCCTTCGCCGACGCTCTCGGACTGGTCAACCAGCGCCTCGCCGCCGTCTGCGATGAGGTGCTGCTCGTCGTGGCGGGGCGGGTTCTGGCCCTGGGCAGAGGGCGCTGAGCATGCGTGGGGCGGTGGCGTTCCTTACGCCTCTCGGCAAGGCCCGGGTACCGCAGCCCTCATCGCTGGTGTGGTTTCCGCTCGTCGGCGGAGCCATCGGCGCACTGTTGGGCGTGCTGTGGTGGGGGCTGGCCAAGGCGTGGCCCCCGGGTGTGGCGGCGGCCCTGGTCGTCGCCGCCGATCTCGGCCTCACCGGGATGTTGCACGTCGACGGTCTGGTCGATTCCGCCGACGGGCTGCTGCCGCCGCACCTCTCCCACGAGCGGCGGTTGGCGGTCATGAAGGAGTCGACGTCGGGAGCATTCGGCATCGCCTCGGCTGTGGCCGTGCTGCTGTTGCGGTGGGTGGGATTGGTGGCCATCAAGCCGTCGATCGTGCTGCTCGTGGGCATCTGGGCCGGATCGAGGACGATCATGGCCGTGGTGGCCACCACCCTCCCGTACGCCCGCCCCGAGGGCGGCCTGGCCTCCGCCTTCATCGAGCCGGACCCGGGAAATGACCCCAGTAAGCGCCGGTCTGGTCGGGCCAGGAGAAACAGCGTGCTCGTGGGGTCGCTCGGGGTGATCGTGGCCCTTGGGTTCTGCATCGCCTGGCGTCCCATCGCCGGTGCGGTGACGGTGCTGGTCGAGGTGGCCGCGGCCACACTGGTGGTCTGGTTCGCGCGGCGCCGGATCGGCGGCTTCACCGGCGATGTCCTGGGTGCGGCCGGCATCGTGGCCGAGACCGTGGCCCTGGTCGTAGCGGCGGCACGATGGTGAACGGGCTGCGACAGCGCATGTTGGGGACGGCCGTCGGTTTGATGGTCGACCGGCTCGTGGGTGAGCCGCCGGCAGTCGTGCACCCGGTGGCCCGGTTCGGACAGGGGATGGCGTGGCTCGACCAGCGGTGGTGGCGAGATGACCGGGTCCGGGGGGTGGCCTATGCCACCGTCGGGCTGGGGGCGGCGGGGGCCACGGGCTTCCTCCTCGATGGGGTCCTGGCGCCTGCTGCGGCCACGGCCGCTGCCACGGCCACGTCGGTTGCCGGGCGTGCCCTGGGCGACGCGGCGGCCACCGTCGGCTCCGCCATAGCCCGGGAGGACCTTGTCGCTGCACGCGAGGGGCTATCCGCCCTGGTGGCTCGAGACCGGCACGGGCTCGAGGAGAAGGAGATCGTGCGGGCCGTCGTGGAGTCGGTGGCCGAGAACAGCGCCGATGCCATCGTGGCTCCGGCCCTGTGGGGATCCCTGGGCGGTGCGACCGGAGTGCTGGTGCATCGGGCCGCAAACACTCTCGACGCCATGGTGGGCTACCGGAACGAGCGGTACGGTCGCTTCGGTTGGGCCGCCGCTCGAGCGGACGACGCGCTGGCCTGGCCGGCCGCTCGCATCACGGCAGTGCTGGTGGCCCTGGTTCGTCCGGCCCGGGCCCTCGACGTCTGGCGCGCCGTAGTGCGGGACGCGCCCCGCCATCCGTCACCCAATGCCGGTGTCTCCGAGGCCGCCTTCGCCGCCGCCCTGGGCCTTCGACTGGGGGGCACGAACCGGTACGGGGACCGGGTGGTGGTACAACCGCACCTGGGGAACGGTCGGCCGGCAGAGGCGGACGACATCGCCCGGGTCGTTCGGTTGAGCCGCGATATCACCGTGGCCCTGGGCCTGCTGCTGGCGGCGCCGGCGCTGGGCGCCAGGGTGTTCGGTGTGCGCTCCGGGCACACTGGTCGTCCACTGCGCCCACGGCCCAGCCAAAGGCCACGACCCAGGCAAAGGCCACGACCCAGGCAAAGGCGATGACGCAGCCAGCAACGACGCAGCCAAAGGAAGCCATGACCCCTACAGCGACCAAGAGAGCGACAGAGACAGAGACAGAGATAGCGACCGAAGACCGGGATGGCGCCATGTTCGCGGTATCACTGGTTCCCGCCGCTGGTCCTCATGGCGACGACGCCGGCGCGGTGGCCGCGGCCCTGGGGGTGGAGGTGTCCTCTCTGCTCGACCTGGCGGTCAGCATGAACCCGTTCGCCCCGGGCGTGGCCGCAGTGGCCGGGTCCCACCTCGATGCGCTGGCGCACTACCCGGCCCAGAGGGACGTGAGTGTGGCCACCGGGTCGCTGGCCGAGGCCATGGGCGTCGAGCCTGGCCGCTTGCTGTTGACCAACGGGGGATCCGAAGCCATCGCCATGGTGGCGGCCGAGGTCGGTCGCGGCTGGGTCGACGAGCCCGATTTCTCGCTCTACCGGCGCCACCTCTCCCAACTCGACCCGGCCGGGGCGCGGTTCCGTTCTGATCCGCACAACCCCACCGGAGCACTGGCCGGGCCCGCTGACCGCGCCGACGTGTGGGACGAGGCGTTCTATCCCCTGGCCACCGGACGGTGGACACGAGGCGACACCGACCAGGGTGGTTCGCTGGTGGTTGGTTCGCTGACCAAGTTGTTCGCCTGTCCCGGACTTCGGCTCGGCTATGTCCTGGCCCCGCCGGGAAACGTCGATATCGTCCGCCGGTTGCGGGCCCGCCAGCCGCGATGGTCCGTCAATGCGCTGGCCCTGGCCGTCCTGCCCGACCTCTTGGCCGGAGCCGACCTTCCCGGCTGGGCCGCGTCCATCTCCGCCGCCCGCCGGGAGCTTTCCGACCTGTTGGGCGCGTACGGGCTCCGGCCCCGCCCCAGTGCGGCGAACTTCATCCTGGTGGACGGGGCCACGGGCCTGCGCGACGCCCTGGCCAGCAGGGGCGTGCTGGTGAGGGACTGCACCAGCTTCGGGTTGCCCGACTCGGTCCGAATCGCCGTTCCCCGGCCTGCGGGGCTGATGCGACTGTCCACGGCACTCCAGGAGGTACGGCCATGAGGGGCGCGCTCATGGTGTGCGGTACAGCCAGCGACGTGGGCAAGAGCCAGATCGTCGCCGGCCTGTGCCGGTTGCTGGCCCGTCAGGGAGTCCGGGTGGCGCCGTTCAAGGCCCAGAACATGGCTCTGAATTCGTTTGTCACCCCCGAGGGCCACGAGATCGGCAGGGCTCAGGCCATGCAGGCCATGGCGGCCGGGGTGGAGCCGGACGTGGCCATGAACCCGATACTGCTCAAGCCGACCAGTGACCGGTCGAGCCAGGTCGTCGTGCTGGGCCGGCCCTGGAAGACGCTCGACGCCGTGGCTTACCACGCAGCCAAGCCCGAGCTGATGGGGGTGGTGACCGACGCGCTGGCCGACCTCCGCTCCCGCTACGACGTCATCTTGTGCGAGGGTGCCGGCAGTCCGGCAGAGATCAACCTGCTCGAGGGGGACCTGGTGAACCTGGGGCTGGCCTCGAAGGTGGGTATCCCGGCCATCGTGGTGGGAGACATCGACCGGGGAGGCGTGTTCGCCGCCCTCTACGGGACCGTCGCCCTGTTGCCGGACGAGCTCCGACGGTGGGTTCGAGGATTTGTGATCAACAAGTTCCGTGGCGACCCTGCCCTGCTCGGCGATGCCCTGGCCGACCTGGAGCGACGGACGGGTCGACCGACCCTCGGCGTGCTCCCCTTTGCCGAGGGGTTGACGCTCGACGCCGAGGACTCGCTGGCTCTGTCCTTGACCCAGGGAGCTCGGCGGGGAACCGGGTATGCGCCGTCGGCAGAGAGCCCCGACCGGGATCCCCTCGACATCGTTGTCATCCGCTTTCCCCATATCTCCAACTTCACCGATGTCGACGCCCTGGCCGTGGAGCCGGGGACGTCGGTGCGCTTCGTCGACTCGCCGGACTCGTTGGGCCGGCCCGACCTGGTGGTGCTGCCGGGGTCCAAGACGACAGCGGACGACCTGGCCTGGCTGCGGTCGCGAGGCTTCGAGGAGGCCCTGTCCGAGCTCCGTGGCGACGGTGCCGGCGGCATTCGCGCCGATTCGCCGATGATCCTCGGCATCTGCGGTGGGTACCAGATGCTGGGTGAGCTGATCGAAGATCCCGGATCGATCGAGAGCCGGACCGGAGTGGTCACCGGCCTCGGCCTGTTGGATCTCCGCACGGTCTACCTGGTGGACAAGCGCACCCGGCAGCGTCGAGGGCGGACGACCTGGCGACAGTCGTCGCTGCTGCGGCCCTACCCCTCGTCTCCGGGACGCGTACCGGGTGCGACCGGGGCCGGCACCTCGTTCCAGCCGGACTGGGAGCTCGAGGGGTCGCCGCGTCAGACGCCGTCAATCGCAATCTCCGGCTATGAGATCCATCATGGACGCACGCACGCCGGCCCGTCGGCCGTGCCCTGGTTCCTGATGGGGGATGGCCGCGGGCAGCGGACCGAGGGGATCATCGACGACAGGAACGGCGTGTGCGGATCGAGCCTGCACGGACTGTTCGAAGGAGACGAGTTCCGGGCCACGCTGCTGGGCGCGGTGGCCGAGCGTCGAGGGAAGCGGTGGGCCCCGTCGGGCGTGTCGTTCGCCCTCGCCCGACAGGGTCAGATCGACCAGTTGGCCAACCTGTGCCAGGACCACCTGGATCTCGACGCCCTGTGGCTGTTGATCACCGAGGGCGGCGGAACCCGGGGCGACGAAGCGGCCGGTGCCGATCGCCCGGCGACGGCGGCATCGTCATGATCCTCGTCCTTACCAACGCCGATACCGAGATCCTCTCGCTGCGCGTCGTGGCCGAGATGCTGCCGCCCGGCTTCCCGCCCCTGGGAGCCGCCAATCCCATGCACCTTGACGGTGCGCCCGAGCTGGAGGGTGTGACCGCGGTCATCGTCCGTCTGCTCGTGTGTCGCCAGTCCTGGGAGGCGCCCTTCGACGACCTGCGCGCCGCGTGCCTCCGCCGGGGTGTGCCGCTGCTGGCCTTCAGCGGTGAGGCGGTGCCGGACGCCGAGCTCGCCTCCCTGTCGACTGTGCCCAGTGCCACCGTCACCGAGGCGTTCCGCTACCTGACGCAAGGGGGTGTCGAGAACCTGAGCAACATGCTCCGGTTCGTGGCCGACACCGTGCTCATGGAGGGGTTCGGTTTCGACGCGCCAGTCGAGATCCCGGCCTATGGGGTCCTGCCCACGGCCGGAGCCAGTCATGGACCGGATGCACCCACCGTCGCCGTGTTCTTCTACCGGGCCCACGTGGTGTCGGGGAACACGCGCTTCGTGGACGAGCTCTGCGACGGCATCAGGGCGATGGGAGCCAACGCCCTCCCCGTCTACGGCTACTCCCTGCGCGCCGATGCCCCGACCGATGGCGGCCGGTCAGGGCGGTCACCGGTGGTGGACCTGCTGGCGGCCCAGGGGGTCGACGCCGTCGTCACCACCGTGCTGGCGGCGGGGAGCCTCGACGAGGAAGCCGAGTGCTGGGATGCCGGCGCGCTGGCCGAGCTCGACCTTCCCGTGGTGCAGGCCATCTGTGCCACAGTGCCCTCGAATACTTGGCAATCGTCGTCAACGGGACTGTCGCCGATGGACGTGGCCATGGCCGTGGCCATTCCGGAGTTCGATGGACGGATCGTGAGCGTGCCGTTCTCGTTCAAGGAGACGGTCGATGCCGACGACGTCCTGGGTTCTCCGGTGACTGC
>DASXMT010000317.1:0-10738 GCA_036495505.1 Acidimicrobiales bacterium
CAGGCCGTCGACCACCAGGCGATCGCCGCCCGCCGACCCGAGGACCCACGCCCCCAACTGCGCATCGGTGGCGCTGACGATCAGCTCGTCGGGGCGATCGGTGCAGACCACGACACGCGAAGGGGCCTCGGCGAACAGGGCGCGGTGATCGGGGATGCCCGCCACGGCGAAACCCACAGTGGAGCGGACGGCCATCTCGGCAAGGGCAACCCCGATGCCACCGCCCGAGACGTCATGGATCCCCGCCACCAGCCCGTGGCCACCGTCGACCCGGCCAGCGACAATGTCACCCACCAGGTCGCCGACCCAGGACACCAGCCGGCCGTGGAGGGCCAGATCGAGTGGGGGCAGCGTGCCATTGCGATGCCCATGGCATTCGACGGCCCAACGGGAACCGGCCAGCGACGGGCTCTCGCCGGCGTCACTCCCCACCAGCACGAGCGACGATCCCTCCCGCAGGGCCATGCCCGGCGGACGGTGGGCCAGGTGGCCGATGAGGCCCACGGTGCCGATCACCGGCGTTGGGTCGATATCGGTCCCCGCGCTCTCGTTGTACAGGCTCACGTTGCCCCCCACCACCGGGAGGCCCAGCGCCAGGCAGGCCTCGCTCATGCCATCGATCGACTCCGACAGCTGCCACATGACCTCGGGATGCTCGGGGTTGCCGAAGTTGAGGCAGTTCACGACGGCCACCGGACGGGATCCGCCGCAGGCCACGTTGAGGGCGGATTCGGCGACGGTGGCCGCGGTGCCCTGCCGGGGATCGAGCGAGCACCATCGGGGGTTGGAGTCGGTGGAGAGGGCCAGTCCCCGGCTCGACGCCGGGAGCCCCGGTGCAGCCAGTCGCAAGACGGCGGCATCGCCACCAGGTGCCTCGACTGTGTTCAGGAACAGCTGATGGTCGTACTGGCGGAAGACCCAGGACGGGTCGGTCAGCAGGGCCAAGAGGTCCCCGCCGCAATTGGGCTCAGCCGGCGAGGGGGGTTCATCGGCCATGCGGCTGGACTGGTCGGCCGGCCGGGCCAGCGGACGATGGTAGAGCGGCGCGTCCTCGCTCAAGGACTCGGCGGGAAGATCACCGAGGACCTCGCCGTCGAACCCGTCGAGGATCCGCAGCCGTCCGGGCTCGCCCGGCGGCGCCTCGGTGACCCGACCCACCACAGCGGCGCGGACCTCCCACCGACGACACACCGCTTGGACCCGCTCCAGGTCGGCCGGCGTGACGATGGCCAGCATCCGCTCCTGGCTCTCCGATGTCATGACCTCGTAGGCGGCCATGCCCTGCTCGCGTCGCGGCACTGTTGATACGTCGACATCCATACCCACCCCGCCCCGGGCCGCCGTCTCGCTGGTGGCACAGACCAGGCCGGCACCACCCAGGTCCTGGATGCCGACGACCAGGTGGGCATCGAGCAGCTCGAGGCAGGCCTCGATCAACCGCTTCTCCTCGTAAGGATCGCCCACCTGGACACTGGGGCGCTTGGCCCCGTCGTCCTCGTCGCCTCCGGCTTCACCGAAACCGGCCGAGGCCAGCACGCTCACGCCGCCGATCCCGTCGCGACCGGTGGCCGACCCCAACAGCACAGCCAGGTTGCCCACCCCTGAGGCCTGCCCGAGGACCAGACGGTCCACCGGGAGGACACCGAGGCAGAGCACGTTCACCAGTGGGTTCTGGGCGTAACACCGGTCGAAGGTCAGCTCTCCGCCCACGGTGGGGACACCGACCGAGTTCCCGTAGCCGGAGATCCCGGCGACCACGCCCTCGATCAGCCAGCGCTGGCGGGCGGCCTCGGGATCCCCGAAGAAGAGGGGGTCCATCACCGCGATGGGACGGGCGCCCATGGTGAAGATGTCGCGCAGGATGCCCCCGACACCGGTGGCCGCGCCCTGATAGGGCTCGATGGCCGAAGGGTGGTTGTGGCTCTCGATGCGAACGGCCACGGCAATCCCGTCGCCGGCGTCGATGACCCCGGCGTTCTCCCCCGGACCCACGAGCACCAAGGGGCCTTCGGTGGGCAGGCGCCTGAGGTGGACGCGGGACGACTTGTACGAGCAGTGCTCGCTCCACATCACTGCGTAGAGGGCAAGCTCCAGGTGGTTGGGCGGCCGATGGAGCAGCTCCTCGATCGCGGCCAGCTCGTCGTCGGTGAGCCCGAGAGCGCGGTGGAGGGGCACGGTCGAATCGGGGGCTGCGGCGTTCACTTGTACACCGTACCTGTCCGACCTCTCAGACCCATTCAACTTGGCTCTTCAACACGGCCCAACTCAGCGTCATTCTCCCGATCGACGCATCGGGTATCGAGCCTCATCGGCCACCGGTCATACAGCAAACCCGTCTGCCCGTCTGTGGCTTTGTCTTCGGAGCCTGATACGGGCAAGTGGTTCACCCGCTGGCGAAGTGGGTTCCGGGATCGATGGAGGCGGGATACGAGATCACCGGGCAGCTCACTTCCCGCTGAGCCGGTCAGCCAGATGCGCCCCGTTCTGGCCATTATCTCGCGCCCATGGACGGAAAACGGGCCGGGACTGAGACCAGTGATATTCGGTCTGCCCAGGCCACAGCCATGGATCCGAGACCATTCGCCTTTCAGATGGGAAAATCACGCTCCGTGTAGGGTACATGGTCACTGCCGCCATTGCCTCGAACCGTCCGTCCAGGTAGAACGAGTTGCCATTCAATGAATGGTCTGAGAAACTAGTCGTCATGGCAAAATCCCCGCGTAAGAAGACGGCTATGTCGGACGCCCACAAGGCGGCTTTGGCCAAGGGTCGTGAAGAGGGTCGCGTGGTACGCCGCTATCTTGAGGCCCTCGAGTCGACCAAGCCCCGTCGTGGGCGTAAGCGCACGACGGACTCGATCACCAAGCGTCTCAACACCATCGAAGATCGGCTGATCGATGCCGACGCATTGAGCCGGCTCCACCTCGTCCAAGAGAAGCAGCAACTCGAAGCCGAGCTGTCCCAGACCGGTGACACCGTTGACCTCGCCGCCCTGGAAAAGGAGTTCATCAAGGTGGCCAGGGCCTACGGCGACCGCAAGGGCATCACCTATTCGGCGTGGCGGACCGTGGGGGTGTCGGCACCGGTGCTGCAACAGGCCAAGATCGCCCGTACCCGGGGCTGATCGAAAGCGGCCTCGAGCCGACGGGGCCGCCCAAGCGCGGCCTCAGGCGGCGACGGTGATCAACAAGGAGCGAAGGAGGGCGGCTCCGTCCACCGACCCCAGCAGCTCGTCGGTGGCGCGTTCGGGGTGGGGCATGAGGCCCACGACATTGCGAGCCTCATTGCATACGCCGGCAATACCGTCGATGGAGCCATTGGGGTTCTCGACGTAACGGAAGACGATCCGGTCTTCTGCCTTCAGCTCGGCCAGCGTCTCGGCACTGCAGATGTAGTTGCCTTCGAAGTGGTTGATGGGGATGCGCAGCACGGTCCCGACGGTCACCCCGGTGGTGAGCGCCGACCGGGCAGTCTCCACCCGCACCTCTGCTGTCGTACACACGAACCGGAGTCCTCGGTTCTTCTGCAGGGCGCCCGGCAGCAGTCCGGCTTCGGTCAGTACCTGGAAGCCGTTGCAGATGCCGATCACCGGGCCACCGTGGGCGGCGAACCGGCTGACCGCGTCCATCACCGGCGAGAACCGGGCAATGGCCCCGGGCCGGAGGTAGTCGCCGTGGGCGAACCCGCCCGGCAGCACGAGGGCGTCGTACCCGTCCACCGTCGAGTCCCCGTGCCAGACCAGCTCGGCCGACCCGCCGAGGTCCTCCAGCGCCTTGATCACATCGTGCTCGCAGTTGCTCCCGGGGAAGTTCACCACCCCGACTCGGGCGGCCATTACTTCACCGTCCCCGCATGGTGGGCATCACAGAGCGGGCACCGTGGACGGCCCGAGGTCATCCGGGTTGCCGTCGGTGACGGTCACCGTCGAGTCCTCGATGACCGGGTTGCCCAAGAAACGCTCGGCCACCACCTGCGCCTGCTCGACGGCGGAGTCCTCATCGACGGCCTCGATGTCGAAGCGGAATGCCTTGCCCGCCCGCACGCCGGTCACCCCGTCGAATCCGAGGGCCCCGAGGGCTCGCTCTATGGTGGCCCCTTGGGGGTCGGCGATGCCCGGACGCAACGACACCTCCACCAGCACGGAATAGTTCACCGATCGGCTCCCGTACGGCGCATGGTCACGCACCGTACCAGTCGGCCAAGCGGCGCCCGCTGATCAGCTCGTAGGCATCGGTGTACCGACGCGAGGTAGCCGAGACGATCTCGTCGGGGAGGGCCGGTGGTGGTGGTTGCTTGTCCCACGGCTGAGCCTCGAGCCAGTCCCGCAGGGGCTGCTTGTCGAACGAGGGCGGGTTGGTGCCGGGGGCACAGTCGGCTGCCGGCCAGAAGCGCGAGGAGTCCGGGGTGAGGACCTCGTCGCAGATGGCCAACCGTCCGTCGATGTAGCCCAGCTCGAACTTGGTGTCGCAGATCACGATGCCGTGCTCCTCGGCCCGGGACGCGGCCCGCTCATAGGCGGCCAGGCAGATGTCGGCGGCGGCCTGGGCCGCCTCTGCTCCAACCAGGTCGGCCGCCTCGGCCATGCCGATGTTCTCGTCGTGTCCCTCGGTGGCTTTGGTCGAGGGGGTGAAGATGGGCTCGGGCAGCCGATCGGCGTGGCGCAGCCCCGACGGCATGGGCATCCCGTGCACGGTTCCCTCGCGCTCGTACTCCTTGTAGGCCGAGCCGGCCAGGTAGCCGCGCACGATGCACTCGATGGCCAACATGTCTGCCTTGCGCACCAACATGGACCGGCCGGCCAGGTCGTCCAGCCCAGGGTGGTCGGGGAAGTCGGCCTCGTCGGCACTGATGAGGTGGTTGGGGGCGAGGTCTGCCAGCTGCTCCAACCAGTACACGGTCATGGCCGTGAGCACCCGGCCCTTGTCGACAATGGGCTCGGCCATGATCACGTCGAACGCGGAGATGCGGTCGGAGGCGACCATCAACAAGCGGCCGCCGCCGGCGTCGTAGAGCTCGCGGACCTTGCCCGACTGGATGAGGGGCAGCGCCTCGGTTGCCTCGGTCACTCTCTGGCTCCTTTCGATGGTGTCGTTGTCGTTGTCGTTGTCGTTGTTGTCGTCGTCGTTGAACCCATGGCCCTCACGGTCCGAGCCCCTGCAAGGCGTCGGTGAACCGGTGCACGTGCCGAAGGGCGCGCTGGAGGTCGAACGCCTCGTCGAGCTGAGCCGGGGACAACGTCACCTCAGGGTCGGCGTCGAGGATCGCCCGGAACGAGCGCTGCTCCTCCCAGGCGGTGCGTGCATCTCGTTGGACGATGCGGTAGGCCGCGTCCCGACTCAGTCCCCCGGCGACCAGGGACAGCAGCACGGACTGCGAGAACACCAAGCCGAAGCTGCCCTGAGTCAGATTGGTCAGGGCCCGCTCGGGGTGGATGACCAGCCCGGCGACCAGGCCGGTGGCCTTGTTCAGCATGTAGAGGGTGAGCGCGGAGGCGTCGGGCAGCACCACCCGCTCCACCGAGCTGTGGGATATGTCCCGCTCGTGCCACAGGGCGACGTCCTCGATGCCTGCCGACAGGTAACCCCGCAATACACGAGCCATGCCGGTCAGTCGCTCCGACAAGATCGGGTTGCGCTTGTGGGGCATGGCCGAGCTGCCCTTCTGACCGGGCTTGAACGGCTCTTCGACCTCCCCCACCTCGCTGCGGGCCAGGTGACGGATCTCGGTGGCGATGGCCTCGATCGTCGCCCCGACCGACGTGCACGCCCACAGGAACTCGGCGTGGCGATCCCGGGCGATGACCTGGGTGGCGGGGACCGGGGTCAGCCCCAGCGACGTGCAGACGTACTCCTCGATCCGGGGATCGATGTTGGAGTAGGTGCCCACCGCCCCGGAGAGCTTGCCCACGGCGATGCGCTCCCGGGCCGCGACCAGCCGTTGACGATCGCGGTCGGCCTGCAGGGCCCACAGCGCGAACTTCGCCCCGTAGGTGGTGGGCTCGGCGTGCATCCCGTGGGTCCTGCCGGTGATGGGCACGTCGATGAGCTCCTCGGCCCGGGCCCGACAGGCGGCCACCAGCTGGCCCGAAGCAGTGATCAACAGGTCGGCGGCACGGGTCAACGTGGCGCACAGGGCGGTGTCCACCACGTCCGAGGACGTCAGCCCGTAGTGGATCCACGATCCTTCCGGTTGGCCGATGGCCTGGGCCACCACGTCCACGAATGCAGCCACATCGTGATCGGTGACCCGCTCCCGCTCGGCCACGGCTTCGACGAAGGCCGCGTCCACGTGTGGCGCCCGTTCCCGACAGGCCTTGACCTCGTCGGCGGGGATGTCCCCGATGGAGGCCCATCCCTCGGCGGCCAGCAGCTCGACCTCGAGCCACATCCGGAACCGGGCCTGGTCGGAGAACAACTCGGTCATGGCGGCGGGCGCGTAGCGGGGTATCACCCGGCAACCTCCTGGGTCGGACGCGACGGGGCACGAGTCTGCCCGGGGGAATCGGCGATGTCGGCGCGGTGCTGCATGCCCGGCCACCCGAGCTTGGCCACCGTGTCATAGGCCCGCGATCGGGCCTGGTCGATGGTGGTGCCGAGCGCGGTCACCCCGAGGACCCGACCACCGGCGGTCAGCACCTCGCCGGTGTACCCGGCGCGGGTCCCTGCGTGGAAGACCGAGGTCGCGGGCGTGCCTGTCGCTTCGGCCAGGCCCTCGATGGGGTCGCCGACCCGGGGCGATTCCGGATAGCCCTCTGAGGCCAGGACCACACAGACCGCGGCGTCGTCCACGAAGCGGGGGGTCGTCTTCAGCTTTCCCGCCGCCACCTGAGCCAGCAGGTCGGCCAGGTCGCCGGCGTAGCGGGGCAGCACCACCTGGGTCTCGGGATCCCCGAAGCGCACGTTGTACTCCAGCACCTTGGGGCCATCGGGGGTGAGCATCAGACCGGCGTAGAGCACGCCCCGATAGTCGATCCCCCTGGCCCGCAGGAGTGCGACCAGCGGCGCCACCGCCTGGTCGACCAGGCGCGCCACCAGGGCGTCGTCCACGAAGGGCACGGGGGAGTAGGCCCCCATGCCCCCGGTGTTGGGGCCGGCGTCGCCATCGCCCACCCGCTTGAAGTCCTGGGACGGGGCGAGGGGGGCCAAGCGCTCGCCGTCACACAGGACGAGCAGGGAGCACTCTTCCCCGATCAGCCCCTCTTCGATGACGACCGACCGACCGGCGTCGCCGAAGGCTGCGCCGGAGAGCTTGGCCTCGACGTCAGCTTCGGCCTCGGCCAGCGACTCGGTGACCAGGACGCCCTTGCCCGCAGCCAGCCCGTCGGTCTTGACCACCCAGGGACCGGGCAGCGAGCGAAGGAACGCCTTCGCATCGGTCACGTCGTCAAAGGCGCCGAATCGGGCGGTGGGCACGCCGGCCTCGTCGAGAAGCGCCTTCATGAAAGCCTTGGACCCCTCGAGCCGGGCCCCGTCCGCCCCGGGCCCGAATACCAGCTTTCCCTGGGCCCGCAGGCGGTCGGCCAGGCCATCGACCAGAGGCGCCTCGGGACCGATCACGAACAGATCAGCGTCGATGGCCTCGGGAACGGTTGACACGCTGGTCAAGGTGTGCCCCTCGGGCGTGGTGCCCGCGATCCCGGGGTTGCCCGGGGTCACCACCACGTCGGCGGTGCGCCCCAGCACCTGGGCCAACGCGTGCTCCCGGCCGCCGGAGCCGACGACGCAGACGATCATCGAGCGCGAGGGATCATGCGGCGAAGCGTACGAACTGCTCGCGGCCGGGGCCGACGCCGACCAAGCGAACCGGCGCACCGATCTGCTCGGCCAGGAAGCTCACATAGTCTCGTGCCGCCTGGGGCAAGTCGGAGAGCTCGGTGGCCGCCGACAGGTCGGTCTTCCAGCCGGGCAGCTCCTCGTAGACCGGCGTGACCTGGTGCAGCACCGACTGGTGGTAGGGGGGGTGGGTGAAGCGCTCGCCGTCGGCCTCATAGGCCACGCACACCTTGACCGTGTCGAAGGTGTCCAGCACATCGAGCTTGGTCAGTGCCACCTCGGACAGCGAGTTGAGCCGGACCGACTGGCGCATCATGACCGCGTCGAACCAGCCGGGCCGGCGGCGCCGGCCGGTGTTGACCCCGTACTCGTGGCCCAGGTCGACCAGCGTGTCGCCGATCTCATTGGTCAGCTCGGTGGGGAACGGACCGCTCCCCACCCGGGTCACGTAGGCCTTGGCGATGCCGATCACCTCGTCGATGTAGCGGGGGCCGATGCCGGCACCGGTGCAGGCCCCACCGGCGACCGGATTGGATGAGGTCACGAAGGGATAGGTGCCGTGGTCCAGATCGAGGAAGGTCGCCTGGGCCCCCTCGAGCAACACGTTGGCGCCCCGTTCGAGGGCGTTATGGACCACGCCCACCGTGTCCGCCACCATGGGAGCCACCCTCGGGGCCAGCTCGTCCAGGTAGTGGGCGGTGATGTCCTCGGCCGACAGTGGCAGGCGGTTGTACACCTTGGCCAGGATGGCGTTCTTCTCCTTCAGCACCACGTCGAGCTTCTGGCGGAAGATCTTGGGATCGAGGAGGTCCTGCACCCGCAGGCCCACGCGCGACGACTTGTCGGCATAGGCCGGGCCGATCCCCCGCTTGGTGGTGCCCAGGCTGTTCTTGCCCAGGTAGCGCTCGGTCAGCCGGTCGAGCTCGTGGTGGTAGGGCATGATCAGGTGGGCGTTGCCGCTGACCAGGAGATTCCCCGTGTCGACCCCCTTTGCTGTCAACGTGTCCACCTCTGCCAGCAGCACGGTGGGGTCGACGACCACGCCGTTCCCGATCACCGGCGTGATGTGGTCGTAGAGGATGCCGCTGGGGACCAACTGAAGGGCGAAGGTCTCGCCGTCGACGACGATGGTGTGCCCGGCATTATGACCGCCCTGATAGCGGACGACCAGCTCCATGTCCTTTGCGAGCAAGTCGGTGAGCTTG
Organism: Acidimicrobiales bacterium; assembly: GCA_036495505.1. GTDB lineage: Bacteria > Actinomycetota > Acidimicrobiia > Acidimicrobiales > RAAP-2 > DASXMT01. Next base: position 8,978 of record DASXMT010000317.1, read on the forward strand.
CCCTTCCCTTCGTCGCCCCATTGGGTCCCGACGACCACGGTTGCGGGCACGCGTCACTCCTCCGTTGCGAAAGCGGATTACGCACCAGTGTACCCCGCATGCCGGAAGTTCAGCTCGGGATCGGGTCGGGGCCTTCGCTCATGATGTGGGCCATTGCCACTCCACAGGTGGCCCGTCTCGGTGGCAAGACGGCCTACGCCAACCGTGACGATCTACATTGGAGACATGTTTGGACTCCTGTTCGTCCGGACAACGACCACCCTCGTCGTGTTCGGCGTGATCATCGCCGCTTTGAACTTCCGGAACACCGACGTGTTTCGCCGGGCCACGGGGGTGAGCCCCTGGCACATTCCCCCCATCTACTGGGCCCTGGCCAGCGTGTTCGTGTCCGTCGTCATCACCGTGCTCACGCTGATCGCCATGCGGACCACCAAGGTGCCCGGCCCAGGCAAGGCAATGACCCGCACCCGCTACGGCTTTCCCGGCTCGATGTTCGGGTCGGTGCCGCGGGCGCCCGACCAATTCGAGTCCCTCCCCAATCCGGCCCGCCTCTTCGCGCCGGGAGCCATTCCTCGACCTGGCTCGCCGGGCCTCGCTCCCGCCGGCTGGCACGTCGATCCCTCGGGTCGACACCACTACCGCTTCTGGAACGGATACCAGTGGACAGAGCACGTGGCCACCGACGGCGTGAGCACCACCGACGTTCCCAGCTGACCGGATGGTGATTACCTAGCGGCGTACCCGGCGGCACCGTTTGGCACCTGGGGGCGGGGCCGGTCAGGTGAGGACGATCTCCCCGTCCTTGGCATCAACGGTCACCGTCGACCCTTCGGGGTAGCGCCCCTCCAGGAGGGCCAGGGCCAAGGGGTCCTCCACCTGCCGCTGGATCACCCGGCGGAGCGGCCGGGCCCCGAAGTCGGGGTCGAACCCGGTCCGAGCCAGCCAGGCATCGGCCGCCGCAGTGACGTCCAACGTGAGCCGGCGCTCGGCCAGGCGTTCCCGCAGCCGCCCGAGCTGGATGGACACGATCCGCTGCAGGTCGGCCTCGGTCAGCGAGTGGAAGCGCACGATCTCGTCGATCCGGTTCACGAACTCGGGCTTGAAGTACTCCGAGGGCTCACCGGCCAGGTTCGAGGTCATGATCAGCACGGCGTTTGTGAAGTCCACCGTCCGGCCCTGACCGTCGGTCAACCGGCCATCCTCCAACACCTGGAGGAGGATGTTGAACACGTCGGGATGGGCCTTCTCGATCTCGTCGAGAAGGATGACGGCATAGGGCCGCCGGCGCACCGCTTCGGTGAGCTGGCCGCCCTCCTCGTATCCCACGTAGCCGGGAGGGGCACCGACCAGCCGGGACACGGTATGGCGCTCCATGTACTCGCTCATGTCGATGCGTACCATGGCCTTGGCGTCGTCGAACAGGAAGTCGGCCAGGGCACGGGCCAGCTCGGTCTTGCCCACGCCGGTGGGGCCGAGGAACAAGAAGGAGCCGATGGGCCGGTTCGGATCGGACAGGCCGGCCCGGTTCCGCCGGATGGCATTGGCCACGGCCGAGACCGCCTCGTCCTGACCCACCACCCGGGCGTGCAGGGCATCCTCCATGCGGATGAGCTTCTCGACCTCGCCTTCGAGCAGCCGGGTGACGGGGACACCGGTGGCCCGGCTCACCACCTCGGCCACGTCCTCGGCGTCCACCTCCTCCTTCAGGAAGCGCTGCTCGGCCTGGAGGGCGTTGAGGGCCTCGGTCGCCTCCTCCACCTG
>DASXMT010000318.1:0-7320 GCA_036495505.1 Acidimicrobiales bacterium
TGGATGAGGACGACCACCGGGTCTCCCGGGCGGCGGTCGGATGGCAGGTGCTCGTCGACGGCCAGGCTGCTGGGATGTTCCATGATCGCAATAAGCCTGCCAGTTGGCTGACTCGACGGACCACCCGGATTGACGGCCGAGGGGACGGCCAGTCCCGGTCGGCCGACCCGGGCCTCGTCGAGACGGTGCTGGGCGCGGTCAGAAGGGGTACAGCGGGGTCAGAGCTGGCCGATGGCCTTGTGGGTTTGGGGGATGACCCGCACGTGCGGGTACCGGCGGAGGGCCCGGGCCTGAAGGTCGAGGACCTGGTCGGGGGTGGGGGCCTCGGTCACGGCGGCGAACGGAGTGACCGGCTGGAGGAAGACCTCGGGACTGCCGGCACAGTCGGCCACCATGGAAATGGCGGAGTCGAACTCATCGAGGTCGACGGAGGCACCGACGACGATCTTCACCCAGGTCGTGGTGCCGAAATCGCACGCCGCGCTCAAGAACCGGCGATGGGTGGCGAGGTCCACGCGCTGGCCATCGACGCTGTGCAGCTTGATGTCCATGCTCACGTAGGCCAGCCAGGGCAGCGTACGGGCCAGGCCGCCGGTCAGCATGCCGTTGGTCTCGGCCATGATCCGATGCCCTCGCGAAACCAGCTCAGGAAGGAGCTGCACCAGCGCCCTGGACTGCATCAACGGCTCTCCGCCGGTGAGGCTCACCGAGTGGTGGGGGAGCGCACGCCACAATCGATCGACGGACTCGACCACGTCATCGAGTAGGAGCGGGCTCTCTCGGTGCTCCCAGTCGCGCTGCCCCGGGGTGTGCTCGATCCGACAGGGCCCGGGAAGCCGCTCGAGAGCCTCGGGCTGGTCGCAATAGGCGCACCGGATGTTGCAGCCGGTCAACCGGAGGAACACCTGCCGGCAGCCCACGAGCGCGGCCTCGCCCTGGATGGCGGAGAAGACTTCCGTGACGAGTAGCTGCCCTGAAGGGTCGTTGCTCACGCCAGGGCCGGGTCGTTGCTCACGCCAGGGCCGGGTCGTCCACGCCCGCGGCCGGGTCGTAGCTCACGCCAGGGCCGGGTCGTCCACGCCCGCCTCGGCGAAGCCCCGGGCCCTGAGCAGGCATGCGTCGCACGTGCCACAGGGACGATCGCCTGCCCGATAACACGACCAGGTCAGGTGCAGCGGAGCATCGAGCTCCTTGCCCAAGAGCACGATCTCCGCCTTGGTCGCCTTGATGAGTGGCGCGGCGATGTGGATGGGATTGCCTTCCACCCCCCGCTTTTGGCCCGTGGCGGCAACAGCGCGGAACGCCTCGATGAATTCCGGTCGGCAGTCGGGATAGCCCGAGTAGTCGATGGCGTTCACGCCGATCCAGACGCTGTCGAGCTGGCGCGCCTCGGCGACGCCGAGGGCGACGGCCAAGAAGATGCTGTTCCGGGCAGGAACGTAGGTCACCGGGATTCCATCCTCGGTGCCGCCGGCGGGGATGTCGATGGAGTCGTCGGTCAGGGCAGAGCCTCCCCACGCCGAGGTGTCCAGCTGGACGATCAGGTGCTCGGCCCGGTAGTGCCCGGCCACGCCGGCGGCATGGTCGATCTCGTGGCGGTGCCTCTGCCCGTAGTCGAAGCTGAGGGCCAAGAGAGCGCCGTCGTCCCGCGCCCGGTCGGCCAGGGCCATGCACACGGTCGAGTCGAGGCCCCCGGACAGGAGCACGAGCTCACCAGGCATGGGTCGCATCGGACGCATGGGTCACACCGGCTTCGTCGCCGCCGGTCTCCACCTGAGCGATCAACTCCACCCACGACTGGGGCGTCTCCCACAACCGGATCCCGACCAGTGGGATCCCGGCTTCGGCGAGGAGGTCCCAGGCTCGGTTGGCCAGCAGCTCGGCGGTGGGATTGTCAAGGACGGTGTTGAGGTCGCTGTGGTCCCACTGGTCGATCACCCGGCGATGGACGACGGCGTGGAGGTCGTCGAAGTCCATGACGATGCCGTTGTCATCGAGCGGACCGGCGACGGTCACGTCCAGTCGGTAGGAATGACCGTGCAGGCCGGCGCACTTGCCTGGGTGCCAGGGAAGTCGGTGGGCAGCCTCGAAGGTGAAGCTGCAGGTGAGCCTGGTCGGCGTCGGCCGGGGTGCGGGACTAGTCATTGGCGCGGCGGTAGCGACCGTCATCGTCACCGGACCATTCGGTGGATGCAAGTGGGCCAGCACCGTCGGAGCCACTGGCAGCATCGGAGCCACTGGCAGTGTCTTGGGGACGGGCAGCATCGGAGCCACTGTCGAGGTGGTCGCTGGCGTTGAGGAAGCCCACGAATCCCGACGCTAACAGTCCCATTTGGGCGTAGAGGTCGGGTGGGTGCACCGGTAGGCTGTTCGGGATGGCCGATTCCAATGGAAGAGACGAAACCGGGGGTTCGAACGGGCGTAGCCCCATCAGTGGAAGTGGTGCGTTCGGCCCCAATGCCTGGCTGGTAGAGGACATGTACGACCGGTTCCGGGCCGATCCCACCTCGGTCTCGGATTCATGGCGCGAGTTCTTCCACGACTACAAGCCGGTCACCGGCGCCCCCACCGGGCAGGTTCCCGCGGTGACGGCCACAGCCGTGGCCCCGGCTCCCGCGCCGGCAACAACGACGGAGGCTCCTCGACAGAACGGAGCGGCCACCGGAGGGGGAGCCCCCCAGGCCGTCGATTCCGACGAGAAGCCCGTCCCCCTGCGCGGTGCCGCCGGTCGGATCGTGGTCAACATGGAGGCGTCGCTGGGCGTGCCCACGGCCACCAGCGTCCGCTCTGTGCCGGCCAAGCTGCTCGAGGTCAACCGGACGATCATCAACAACCAGCTGTCCCGCACCATGGGCGGCAAGGTCAGCTTCACCCATCTGATCGGCTACGCGGTGGTCAAGGGTCTCGAGGCCGTCCCCTCCATGAACTCGGCCTTCGTGGCCGACGCCGACGGGAAGGGCACTCCGGGGGTCGTCCGCCACGCTCGCGTCGGCCTGGGTCTGGCTGTGGACGTGGAGAAGTCCAGCGGAAGGACCCTTTTGGTCCCGTGCATCAGGGATGCCGACCTGCTTGATTTTCGGGCCTTCGTCGGTGCGTACGAGGACCTGGTGCGCAAGGTCCACACCAACAAGATCGCCCCGGACGACTTCGCCGGGACCACGGTCACCCTGACCAACCCGGGCACGCTGGGGACGGTGCAGTCGGTGCCCCGGCTCATGCCCGGCCAAGGCGTGATCGTCGGCGTGGGCGCACTCGGGGTGCCTGCCGGTTTCGAGGCGGCGGACCCGCGGGCCCTGGCCGACCTGGGCGTCGGCAAAACCGTCACCCTGACCTCGACCTACGACCACCGGATCATCCAAGGGGCCGAGTCCGGTCTGTTCCTGGCCTATGTGGCCGAGTGCCTGCTCGGACGGCACGACTTCTACGACGAGGTCTTCGCTGCCCTGGAGATCCCCTACGAGCCCGTCCGCTGGCATCGGGATGTCAACCACACCGACGGAACCGACGGCATCCAGGATCGTCTGATCAAGCAGGTGCACGTCCAGACCCTGATCAACATGTACCGGGTGCGGGGCCATCTCATCGCCCACCTCGACCCGCTCGATGCCGAGCCGCCCGTGCTCCACCCCGAGCTCGACCCGCTCAACTACGGCCTGACCATCTGGGACCTGCCCCGGGAGTACGTGACCGACGGCCTGGCCGGCAAGTCGGTGGCCACCCTGGACGAGATCCTCCACACCCTTCGCGACGCCTACTGCCGGACGCTCGGGATCGAGTACATGCACATCCAGGACCTGGAGCAAAAGCGCTGGATCCAGCAGCACGTGGAGGGTGTCCCCTCCACCCTGGCCCCAGACGAGCAGCGCCACATCCTCGACCGCTTGAACGCGGCCGAGGTCTTCGAGCGCTTCCTCCACTCCCGCTACGTGGGCCAGAAGCGGTTCGGACTGGAGGGAGCCGAGTCGGCCATCGTGCTGCTCGACACCATCTTGGACGAGGCGGTCGCCGAGGGACTGTCGGGCTCGGTCATGGGCATGGCCCACCGGGGACGTCTCAACGTGCTGGCCAACATCGTGGGCAAGTCCTACGGCGAGATCTTTGAGGAATTCGAGGGGAACCTGGACCCCGAGTCCGTGCAGGGCTCCGGCGACGTCAAGTACCACAAGGGCGCGTCGGGGACCTTCACGGCCCGCTCGGGGGGAACCATCCCCATCTCCATGTCGTCCAATCCGTCCCACCTGGAAGCGGTCGACCCCGTGGTGGTGGGCATGGTCCGAGCCGAGCAGGACGCCCTGAACTTCGCCGGCGGCGGTCATGCGGGCTCCCCCTTCCCGGTCCTGCCCATCTTGCTGCACGGCGATGCCGCGTTCGCCGGCCAGGGCGTGGTGGCCGAGACCCTCAACCTGTCCCAGCTCCCCGGCTACCGCACAGGTGGGACGGTCCACATCGTCATCAACAACCAGCTCGGCTTCACCACCGCCCCCGAGGCGGCGCGGAGCTCCGTGTACCCGACCGACGTGGCCAAGATGGTCCAGGCACCCATCTTCCACGTGAACGGCGACGATCCCGAGGCGTGCGTGCGGGCGGCCCGGCTGGCCTTCGGTTTCCGGCAGGCGTTCCACAAGGACGTGGTCATCGACATGGTCTGCTACCGGCGCCACGGCCACAACGAGGGTGATGACCCGAGCTACACCCAACCGCTCATGTATGCCCTGATCGAGGCCAAGCGATCGGTCCGCAAGCTCTACACCGAGTCGCTGGTCCGACGCGGCGACATCACCCTGGAGGAGGCCGAGCAGGCCCTCGACGACTTCTCGGCCCGACTGCAGAGCGCGCTGGACGAGACCAGGGCCGCGGTCGAGACCGGATCGGACGCCAAGCCGACGCTGCCCAAGTACGTCCAGCCGCACATCCAGATCCCCACGATCGAGACCGGCATCGACACGTCGACGGTCCTCGAGCTGGCCCACGCCGTTCGCTCGGTCCCTGAGGGGTTCGTCATGCACCCCAAGCTGGCCCGGCAGTTCGAGCAGCGGGACAAGGTGGTCGCCGACGGCGAGATCGACTGGGCCCTGGGCGAGGCCCTGGCTCTGGGGTCACTACTGCTCGAGGGGACCAACGTCCGCCTGACCGGGCAGGACACCCGCCGAGGGACGTTCTCGCAGCGCCACGCCGTTCTGGTCGACAACACCACCGGGGCGGAGTGGATACCGCTGGCTGAGCTCGGCGGGGGTTCGACCGGCGCCGTTGCCGGGGCCGTGCCCGACGCCGTGGCCCCGGGAGCTGGTCGGGTCGGCCACTTCACCATCAAGGACTCCCTCCTCTCCGAGTACGCCGCGGTGGGCTTCGAGTACGGGTATTCGGTGGAGGCACAGAACGACCTGGTGGCCTGGGAGGCACAGTTCGGGGACTTCTGGAACGGCGCCGAGATCATCGTGGACAACTTCCTGGTTGCCGCCGAGGACAAGTGGGGCCAGCACTCGGGGCTGGTGTTGCTCCTGCCTCACGGCTACGAGGGACAGGGTCCCGAGCACTCCTCGGCCAGAATCGAGCGCTTCCTCGACTTGAGCGCTCGAGGCAACCTGCGGGTTACCGAGCCCACGACGGCGGCGCAGTACTTCCACCTACTCCGCGCCCAGGTGCGGACCCCGGTTCGCAAGCCGTTGGTGGTGTTCACCCCCAAGTCGCTTCTGCGGGCCCGTTCCGCCCGCTCGCCCATCCAGGCTTTCACCAGCGGCTCGTTTACCGAGGTCCTCGACGACCCTGCCTCGGCCCAGGAGGGATTCCATCCCGAGCAGGTGGAGCGGGTCGTGCTGTGTGCCGGGAAGGTGGCCTACGACGCCCTGGCCCGCCGAGACGAGCTCGGCGACGCCGGAGCCTCGACTGTCGTGGCCCGGGTGGAGCAGCTCTACCCCTGGCCCGCCGATCAGATCGCCGCCCTCTTGGATCGGTACTCCAACGCCCGGGAAGTGGTGTGGTTGCAGGAGGAGCCGGAGAACATGGGTGCCTGGGGCTTCGTCCACATGCGCCTGCATGCGCTGATCCGGGATACCCACAAGCTCCGCCATGTCAGCCGGGCCGAGTCGGCCAGCCCGGCCTCGGGAAGCGCCGCCTTGCACCACCTGGAACAAGAAGACCTCCTGGCCCGCGCCATCGGCTGACGGTCGGGGCCGAACGTTCAACGAGCGGTTTGGAATCCTGCCTCAGCTGACGTTGGTAGGTGGCTCGGCCGGTGGCCGGCGTCTGTCCACCCGGTGCCGAGGGTCTGTCCATAGGGACCGAAAAGTGCCGCATCACCAGGAGGCTCGATTCCAGGTGCTTGACTAGGCCCGACCATGCCCAACGACCCTGCGCCGAACCGACGAATCGTCGTCGACGGATCCAACCTCGCCACCGAAGGCCGGACGCTGCCCAGCCTGGCCCAGCTCGAAGAGGCCATCCAGGCCTTCTTGGAGGAATTCCCCGGCTTTCGGAATGCCGACGTGATCGTGGTGGTAGATGCCTCATTCGGCCACCGGATCGATGAATCGGAGCGTGCGGCATTCGAAGAGGCGTTGGCTCACGGCGAGTTGGTGACCCCTCCTGCCGGCGCCATCGGGCGGGGTGACGCATTCATCCTGCGTATCGCCGAAAAGGCCGGGGCACTGGTGCTGTCGAACGACTCGTTCCAGGAATTTCATGCCGAACGGCCCTGGTTGTTCGAGACCGGCCGCCTGATCGGCGGGAAGCCCATTCCCGGCGTCGGGTGGATCTTCACGCCTCGAACACCGGTACGGGGAGCCGTGAGCCGGGCGACCACGAGTAGGGCCAAGGAGGCCGCGGTCATCGATGAGGACGTCCCCGCCAGGCCGCCGGCCCGCGCCGGGGGCCGGGCCATCAAGGCTGCCGGAAGCACGAAGAAGTCCGGCGGTAGGCGGAAGGCGAGCGTGACCGCATCTGATCTGGGATCAGGCGAGCCCGTCGAAGGGGCGTCGATGGGAGCAGCGGGCGCCGGTCACGACGGTGGGGCCGGACCTGGCAGCGACGACGGTGCCGGTGCCGGTGCCGGTGGTGATGGGGCCGGTGCCGGTGCCGGTGCCGGTGGTGGCGGTGTCGGTGGCGGTGGCGAAGCACCGAAGAAGGCCAGGAGCACGGTCAAGAAGGCGGGCGGGAGGGCCAAAAAGGCGGCGACCGCCGAGAAGGCCGAACCAGCGGGCAAGAAGGCTGGGCCCACCAAGTCGGCGGTCAAGACGGCAAAGGCGACCAAAGCGGCCAAGGCGGCAACCGGGACGGCCAAGGCCGCAGCGGAGCCAGCAAAGGGGACGGGCAAGCCGGCGAAAG
>DASXMT010000319.1:0-12020 GCA_036495505.1 Acidimicrobiales bacterium
CCTGTATTACCTCGACACCCCCGACTTGCTCGAGACGGCAGGCAAGGCTGTCGGCTCGGTCGCTCCCCGCTGCACCCTGCTGTCGGTCCACTGGCGACACGCTGTCCCCGACTACCCCCAAGCAGGCGATGTCGTACAGAAAGCGCTCGAGCAGGCGGCCCAAGATATGTTGATCCAGACCGTCCATCATGTCGAAGCGGATTTCGACCTCGCCGTCTACGTTCGGCCCATCCCCGGAGAGAAGGCCGACCAGGTTTCAGTCGCTGGTCAGGGCGGACTGTGCTGATCCGATCGATCGGGGTCGTTGTACCGGCACGAAACGAACAGAAGCGACTCCCGGCGTGCCTGTCGGCCATCAGGACCTCGGCCCGCCGTCCCGGGATACCTCCTGTCCGAATCATCGTGGTGGTCGACGACAGCAGCGACGATACTCAGCTGGTGGCAGCGGCGGCGGGCGCAGAGACACTCCCGCTGCGAGTCCGCAATGCAGGCGCAGCCCGCGCCGCTGGATTCGACTGGCTCACCCGTACCACCGCGGTCCCAATGCATGAGCTATGGCTGGCCACGACGGATGCCGACAGCCGAGTGCCGCCACATTGGCTTGACCGACACCTCCAATGGCGATCGGACGGTTGGGATGCCGTCGCGGGCACGGTCGTCGTGGAAGATTGGTCGGAGCATCCACAAGAGACTCGAAGTCGATTCGCTCAACACTACGGGTCGTCCCGCGATGGGCACTCCCACGTGCACGGCGCGAATCTGGGGCTCTCGGCCACGGCGTACTGTCGAGTTGGTGGGTTCCCACCTTTGGCAGTGGCCGAGGACCACGCCCTGGTCACGGCGTTGAGGCGCAGCGGCTCGCGCATCGCTCGACCCGGTGGGCTTCCGGTGGTCACTTCGGCGCGCCGTAAACCACGTGCGAACCGTGGCTTCGGATCCCTGCTCTGCTCGATGGACTAAGCGACGCACTGCGTGAGGCCGGATCTCGGTGCCACCGCACCAGCGTGATGAGCTCATCCAGGCGTCCGGCCAAGGCCTAGCAACGACGAGGCAAGAGCCACGACTCGCAGCCGGTCATCGGGACCACTCGTTCAGCGAGGTCCGTAGCGTTTGTGCCTGTCCTGACAATCGGGAGTGGCAACGCTTCAGCTCCGAAAGAAGCGGGTACCTCTATTCCAGGTTGCCAGTGGAGGAGGTCAGAGATGTCTGAGGTGGGGCTAGTTCTATCAAGTGAGGAGCACGGTCCGCGAGATCTTGTCAACCATGCCCAGCTGGGTGAGGAGGCCGGATTCGCCTCCGTGTTCATCTCGGATCACTTCCATCCGTGGGTCGACAGCCAGGGTGAAAGCCCGTTTGTCTGGAGCGTCATCGGAGGCATCGCCACGACAACCAGGTTGAAAATCACTACGGGGGTGACCTGCCCGACTTTCCGGGTCCATCCTGCAATCATCGCTCATGCTGCAGCGACGTCCCACATCATGCTGAGAGGCCGTTTTGTGCTTGGGGTGGGCTCCGGGGAGGCACTGAACGAGCACGTTCTCGGGCAGAGGTGGCCGCCCGTTTCCACGCGGCTCGAAATGCTCGAGGAGGCCGTTGAGGTCATGCGCCAACTGTGGACCGGAAAGGTGGTTACCCATCATGGGCGGTACTACACGGTCGAAAACGCCCGTCTCTATTCCGCTCCCGACGCGCCGCCCCTAGTTGCTGTCTCGGCGTTTGGTCACGACGCGCTCAATCTGGCGGCACGTATCGGCGACGGCTTGGTCACCACTCAACCTGATGGCGACATGGTGCACAACTTTCGAGACCAGGGCGGAAAGGGACCGATCATCGGCGCACTCAAGGTGTGCTGGGACAGGGATGAGACCCGTGCCCGCAAGGTCGCCCACGAGCTCTGGGCAGCCGAGCTGTTACCAGGACAGCTCAATCAGGAACTTCCAATGCCCAAGCACTTTCAGGAAGCGACTTCCCTCGTGACAGAAGAGACCGTGGCAGAGAAAGTGACCTGCGGTCCGGATCCGGAGCGGCATATCGCAGCCATCTCGGCATACCTCGAAGCTGGCTTTGATGAGGTGTACGTCAACCAGATCGGTGATAACCAGAGCGGGTTCTGTGACTTTTTCCGCACAGAACTGCGGCCACGGCTGGGGCTATGACCTCCCTACTGCCGTTCCGTTCGATATTCATCCAGCGCCGAGAGGACCAAATGTCATGAGCGATCGTGCAGGTGGAAGAGATTCGCGTCGGGCAGAGACGCCGTCCGACGAGGATCAGGATGACGATTCCGACGCAGGCACACAGGGAGGCACCCCCGCCGCCAGCCCCGATTCAATGGGAGGAGTTCGCACCGGTGAGGCGAAGGCGGCGATCAACAGGGAAGTGGACCCGCCAGCATGAGCGATCAGCTCCGGCCCGGGGTCCTCTTCGACGTCGACGGGACCCTCGCTGACACCAACTATCTCCACACGATTGCCTGGTCCAGGGCGCTACGCGATGCTGGCGAGTGGGCGCCCATGAATGCCATCCACCGACTCATTGGCATGGGGGGCGATCAGCTTGTGCCCGAGCTACTCGGTCATTCGAGCCCCAATGCGACCGACGCCAGGCCGCGCCGGTATAAGGAGTTGATGGGCGACGTTCGGATCTACCCACGTGCCCATGATCTCCTGTGGCGGATCCACGACGAGGGCCTGGCGGTCGTCCTCGCCACCTCAGCGCCCCAAGATGAGTTGGCGCCTTTACTGGAGCTGTTGGACGCTGACGCCGCGATCGACGCTACGACGACTGCCGATGACATAAAGTCGTCGAAGCCATCACCGGAGGTCTTCCTCTCGGCTATGAGGGTTGGAAATATCGACCCGGAGCGGGCGTGTGCCGTGGGTGACAGTATCTGGGACATCCAGGCAGCGCGAGCTGCGGGGATCGGTTGCATCGGCGTCGAGACCGGCGGATTCAGCCAGCACGAGCTTGGGGAGGCTGGCGCCCTTCGGGTGTACCGGGACGTTCAGGAAATCTTGGACCAAATCCTGACTGGGCCTCTGCGAAGTTTGATCGACTGAAGCACGGTCCAGTGTGCCTCTAACTGCGGTCGAGGCTCTCTTCGGACGTCGTGGCGTCGATGAATACCTGCGTGACTTCGGGATCACATCGCCGAACACGGACATCGATCTCTGTACTCATCCCCGCAATCTGATCTGAACTCAACCCATCGACGAGTAGGACTCGGGCAGCGACCAAGACCTCATGCGCACCCAGGTAACGGGTCAGCAGCTCGACCACGTCTTCAACCATCGGATGGCTCGCAATCGTGTTCTCGATCCTGTCAACCACGGCGGGCTCCACCGATTCCCCGATGAGAAGGCTCATGTTGTCGCGAGCCAGAGCGAAGGCGGCGAAGATCAAGAGCAAGCCGATGATGGCCGACGCCACGCCTTCCCATTTTCCGTCACCAGTCACCTGGTGGAGAGCTATCCCTGTCGCGGCGACCACGACGCCGAACACGGCGATCGTGTCCTCAAAGGCCACGGTCTTCATGGCTGGATCAGCGCTTTTGACCATGTGTTCGATCGGAGCTCGGCCGGCGGACGCCGCCTCCGTCCGCACCTGGTGGAGGGCTCTGGTCAGGGAGGCTCCCTCGAATACGGCGGCTACGCCCAGAACAAGGTACTCGAGTAGCCACTTACCGGTGCGGGAAGGGGCCGTAAAGGCGCGGTACGCCTCGAAGAGCGAGAAGCCGCCCCCGGCGACGAAGATGCCCACTGCGGCGAGCAGCGACCAGAAGAAGCGCTCGGCTCCATAACCAAATGGGTGCCTGTCATCGGCAGGCTTTTCGCTCCGGCGGATGGAAGCTACCAAGAATAATTCGTTCACCGAATCAGAGACCGAGTGCGCGCCCTCGGACAACAGGGCACTTGAGCCCCCGATGATCCCGACTGTCAGTTTGGTGATCGTCACCAACACGTTGGCAACGAGTGCCACGGCCACCGTCGTACGACTCTCCGCTGCCATTAGGAACTCATTCGTGGCGGCACCTCACCCCCACCGGGCACCGGCCGTTCCGACGGTTCTGTCACTAGCACTGTCCCAGCACCGCTCTGCACCGATTTCACACCCAGGTCGTGCACGGCGCGAGCGCGGCATCGAGCGGGATCAGAGCTCGTGAGCCAATCAAAGCTTCACGGAGGGACTCCGAGCGATGGGCGGGATCCCAACATATTCCATCGTCCTCCTTGGCCCGCAGGGCTCGAACGTCCGACATCGTGGGTGTCCGCCTCACGAATACCCGGTAGTCGTCAGGGCAAACCTGATCAAAGGATTGAGGGTTCGCACTCCCCGGAGGTTTGAGCGGATGTGCATCGCTCTTGGGGATCGGGCTTCGCTACTCACGGCCCTACCATCCGGCGAATCCAAAGGAGACGAGTGAGAAGACAGCCGGAGGCTGCCCGGCTATGCAGCTCGGCTAACAGCGTCAGCGAGCAGGTCGAGGACGGCTGCCTCCACCCGAGACTGCTGCTCAGGCCAATTCTCGGTCGCGCGCTCCAGATCCTGGATGGCGCCGGCTACCGACTCGCCCGCACGGAACCGATCAACGATCCTCGGATCGATGTAAGAGGATCGGCAGACAGCAGGTGTGTTGCCCAGGTAGTCGGCTGCCTCTTTGATAGCTGTGGTCACCACTCGTTGCTTGGCCGTCTTGGACCGTGCCACCTCGGCTCCGCGAGCCAGGACCACGGCGGCGAATACAGTACCTGACCAGGTTCGGAAATCCTTAGCGCTGAATTCCTCTCCCGCCTCCTCCTTGATGTACGTGTTGAGATCAGCGGCTCGGACATCCACCCATGATCGCTTGTCCTTCCAGGCCAGAAGTTCGTCACTTCCTCCACGCCGTCGGCGCAGGGCGCACAACACGTCGCGCACTTCCGGGTCGCTGACAATGACCGTGCGCGGTATCGACCCCTTGGCTGGATAATCGAAGACGAACTCGTCTCCGCGCAGACTTACGTGTTCTTTGAGGACGGTGGCTACACCGTAGGTCTCATGATCGTGGGCGTACTCCTCGGAGCCGACCCGGAAGCACCCTATGTCGATAAGACGCACGCCGGTGGCCACGACCCGTCGTTTCCCGAGCCCGGGTTCAGCCAAGTCCTTTACGATCGCCTTCCTCAATGACGGCAGGGCTCGGCCGAACTCCAAGGCCCGTTCGAACTTCTCGCTATCTCGACGCTTCCGCCAATCATCGTGGTAGCGGTACTGGCGCCTACCCGCTGCGTCGGTACCGAGCGCCTGAATGTGCCCGTTGGGCCAGGGGCAGATCCAGACGTCGCGCCAGGCCGGTGGTATAGCCAGCCCCTTGATGCGCTCGATCACCTCAGGATCTGTAACCGGCTGGCCCACGGACCATGCATAGGAGAATCCCCGCCCACGGCGTCGACGGTTTATCCCGACTCCGTTGGTATCAGATCGACGCAGGCGTGGCACGGTGCTTCTTATGCCCTACCTCTCTCAGGTGCCAAACAGAACCCTGACGAACCGTGACCCGCCTAAGGACGGGTTCACAGAGGAGGTCCCACACGACGAAGTCGACTCATCGCGGCGGCACCCCGTGTAACCCTGATCCTTCGTTCCGTCATCGGTTGGCTGCGGTCTTCCTGATGGCTCCGATAGCCCGGTCGACGGCACCTGCGCCGGCATCGGCTAAACGGTTCAGCGGCGGCTCGTCTGGCATACGAGGTCTGGGCTTTGTCGGCGCACCCTTCTTTGCCGCGGCCAGGGACTCACCCATGTCCATCAGCGCTTTTCGGCTGAATTCCTCCCGGACAGCGGGAAAGAGCGACCCCTCCTCTTCTTTGACGTGGTGCCGAACGCTCTCGATCATCACTGTGACCTTGGCATCGAACCGCTCGGTGGATGGGTCCAGCCCGTCCAGTTCGGATAGAAGCCACTTGACGACATGATGTTCCTCGAGGGCCTCGAGGACACTGGAGTTCAGGTCGGCCGCATCTTGCCGGACTGTCGGATAAAAGATCTGTTCTTCGATAGAGGCGTGGGTGGTCAGCTCTCGAATCATCTCCTGGACGAGGCGCGCCTTTGTCTTCATTGCATTCGGACCCGCCTTCTCGAATGACTTGAACAGCTTCTCCACTGCCCTATGGTCTTCTCGTAGCAAGGTAATGGCGTCGGTCACGTGATGGCCTCCTTCGACTTGGACTGTTCACGCTCGGTACCCGGGTGCCGTAGCCCTCAAACTCGCCTTTCGGCAAAGCTCCGCCGAGCGTGGCCCATCGATGATCCCCAGTAATTCGAGTCGAAGGAGCCATGCATAAAAGCTCTAGCAGCCGGGTATCTGGCGAACGAAGGGGGGTGATGCACGTGTTCACGGAAGCACCGAGATACGTGACTCGGATGGTGAGGTGCCGGTACTGCGGAGTGGCGTTTGCAAGCTCTGACCAGCAGGTCGCGGCACCCACACAATCTGACTACATCGAGACTTGCCCGGCGGGCCACCGAGATCATTATGTTCACGCTGATTACTACTTCGTGTAAATCCATTCCCTGGACCACGGTTTGGTTTTGCCCATGGCCGCCGGAACCGTGCCGGCGTCGCCCTCAATGAGGGCGAGACCAGGCGACGCTACTTCCGCGACCCGGTTGAGCCTATTCGTCATGATCTCAGGCCAATGCACGCCGAATACGCGACAACGCTCATCCCCGCTACACCGGCGATCAGGCCTATGGCCCCTGCTGTGTCGGAATACCATTAGATCGACGTCTCTAGGAACGCCATTGCCGCTTGAAGCGAGGCCTCGAGATCTCGTCGAGACGCGACGAAGCCACTTGACCTCTGGAGAAGGAAGGGGCTCCGTCGACACCCCAGGTCGAGGCTAGACCTCGGGCGGGACTGCACTACCCGGCCCTGCTCACGCTCAAACGCAACAACTCAATCGTCTTCGGCGGAGGACAAGGGCTCCTCATGAGGGTCCGGCGGGTCGGTTTCGGATTATGGCCACAGGGAACCGGCTGATGCGCAATTGGCCATCGGAAGCCCTTGCCACAGCGCTCAGGCTCCTGGCCGAGGGCTCCAGCGAGACGCTCCGACCTGAGACCGACCCTCCACTTGCGCCACAAATCGTCACGGGCGGCCGTTTAAACCACCGCCATTGCCAAGCGCGCCGGCATGGCACGCATCGATCCACTCGTCGATGATCGCCCACTCCTGCGTCAACCATCTCCGTCGATCACGGTCGGTCTCCGGTATCCCGACTGCATCCCACATGCGCACCGTCATGGGTGAGGTGAGCGGGAGCGACCTCCACGCTTCTCGAGCCCGAACGATCCTGTCCAGACCGGCGTGGGCAACCATCACGATATCGATTCCAGGTCGACCATCGAGGCATGCGAGTACGCCACCGGACCGTGGCGGTAGGACATTTGTCATGAGCCTTGCAACTCTCGCTTCGTTTGGGAGGCCTCTTCGGCTCAGGTGTCGGATGGCTCCCAGACGTCGCCTCGGGGTCCAGTTGGCGCCTTCAGGGAACAATAGGAGAGCATCGCCAAGAGAAAGACTATGAGCTATGTCGGCCACGCGATGTGCGAGGTCGTCATCGGCCGCTGTGGGCCTTGGAAGGAAGCAACATCCGAGTCGGTTCAATACAACGTCGATGACTGGATCGAGTTGCAGGACGTCCTTTAATACGATGAGCACTCGACGGTGATATCGCGTGATCAAGAGGTGGACCAGCGCGAACGAATCGCCAGGGCCGCCATGACGAGCGAGAACGAGAACGGGATCGATTTCGCTCAACGCATTGGGCGTCGATGGATCGGCCATCATGACCCGGAACCCGAAGCAGACACGCGCTGTGCCGAGGACCCAGCCGAGCGCCCAACCTAATAATGCCTGGTGGTCGGCGATCCACGTTCGAGTGGAACGAGCGCCCGATAGCCTGCGAAAGGCGTGGCGTGCCCAAAGGGCTCCTGCGGCTACGAGGACGACCAACTCCATTGTGCAATAGGAGACGCCAAAAGCAGCGACACGCAAGAGACGCCGCCGCGGGGTCAAAGGGACAACGATGATCCCAATAGCCATGACGATTACGAACACTGCAGTCAGCACGACCAGCACAGCCATGTCTAGCGGGAGAAGGATTCGGCGAACGGGTTGGCGGGGGACATGCATGGAAGGCATTACCGGGAAAGCAATGTATCAAGGAAGCCAGACGTAGCTCGGTGAGCAGCGTCGATGCGTTCCGGTACTCCGGTGGTGGAACGGTAACGCACTGACAAGGTCGGAGCGACAGATCCGCTCGGGAGGACGTGGACCTTGATTCCCGCTGGCACACCGGCGAGTTCCTCTTCGAAGTGATGCCGCCGTACAATCTCGAAGGACACCAGCGCGACCTGCCACGGTCTAGTCGGGGCCTGGAGTGGCTGTTCCAAGCGGCCCACGTGTAGTACGAAGATGCGCTGGGCACCGAGTTCCACTGCTCGACCAATCGGAACAGAACGCACCAATCCGCCGTCCAGGAAGTGTTGTCCTTCGATCTCAACTGCCGGAAGAAGGCCGGGAACGGCGCAAGAAGCAAGTACCGCGTCCGTTACTGGACCCGACGAGAACCAGTATGGTGCGGCTCGCTCGATGCACGCGGCGACACACTCGAAGTGAACTGGGAGGTCGGCGAAGTCGACATCGCCGATGCCATCCTCGATCAGTCGGCGAATCCCCTCGTTGGAATGCAGGTAGGTGCCGTTTCGAGTCAATGTGCCGAGTTGGCCAAGTATCGAGCCGCCGAACACGCCGCGTTTTGAGAGTCCCGTCCAGGTCTCGACCATGCGTTGGACGGACGCCGCGGTGGGATCTGCGGCGATGAAAACGCCGTTGAGAGCTCCGACGCTCGATCCGACGACCACGTCTGGAATTATTTCTCGCTCGAGAAGAGCGCGCAGCATCCCCACCTCCGCTGCTCCGAGAAGGCCACCGCCACCGAGGACGAAGGCGGTGAGTGGATCGGATGACATCCCCCGAGGATGACACAGTGGAACCGGTCACGGGGTGGAGGCGATGTCGGTGCGTAGCGTCGTCGGAAGAGACCATCGAAGCCTGGCTGCGGTGTGGTCGAGCTCGTGGGAATATTGGCAGTTCATGATCGGCCTTGCGATCTCTCCGGGCCTAGTGGGTAGGTACCGATGACGACGGAAGCCGATCAGGGAATGGAGCAGGCTGACGATTCCGAAGAACCAACTCGACCGGGGTCCACAGGACCACCAAGTCGGAAAGGCCGCCGCTGATGATCAGTCGCGCTCTTGTTCCAGCTGAATGAATCCGAAAGCCGTCTAGAGGACATACGTTACGTGTGCCGGGCGGCCTGGGCTTCCTCCACTGCTCGCTTGTCCCCACTACTGAGCTTCTGGGTGTCGCGGGGTGCGGCAAAAGGTTGGACGCCTTCAGGCAGCCCTTCGGCGATAGCCCGTCCGTGATCGAGTTCAGCGTTGACCTCGGCACCAAAGAGTAAGGCAATGTTCGTCAGCCAGAGCCACACGAGAAAGATCACGACTCCGGCCAGTGAACCGTAGGTCTTGTTGTAGGACGAGAAGTTGACGACGTATACGGCGAACAGGGACGAGACCGCCAGCCAGCCGATGGTGGCTATCACTCCGCCAGGACTGATCCATTTGATTCCGCCTTGCTTGGCGTTTGGGCTGGCCCAGAACAAGACGGCAAGGAGCAACGAGACAAGGACCAAGAGCACGGGCCACTTGACAATGTTCCAGACAACCACGGTCGTGCCGCCGGCGCCGATGGCGTCACCCACCTGTTTGGCGATTGGTCCACTGACAACCACGATGACTGCGCCGACCACCAAAACGAGCACGGCCACGATCGTCACGCCTATCCGGATCGGAATGGTCTTCCAGATGGGTCGCCCCTCCCCCATGTGGTAAATGACGTTCGACGCCCGTCGGAAAGCTCCCACGTAGCTAGAGGCCGACCACAGCGCGATGAGGAGTCCAACGACTGCTCCGATGGTCGCTTCGGTCTTATCGGACTGAGCCTGCGCTATTAGTGTCCTGACAAAGTGAGCACTCGAGCCGGGAGCCACTGACTGGACCTGTTTCACCAGTTGATGAGTGGTGTCAGTTCCCACCAGGCCAAGGACGGCAAACAGCACGATGAGTCCGGGAACGACTGCCAGGATGCCGTAGTAGGTAAGAGCAGCGGCAAGAACGGTCAAGTTGTTGAGCCGGAACTCCGCAGTCACTCGCTTCAGAACAGCCAGCTGTGAACTTCGGGGAAGATCTCCAGGGCTCTTCGGCGTAGACCCACCGTGTCCAGGCCGAGGTTCGGCTCCGGCTGTCGTCTGCGACGGTGCCTCGGGCGGTTTCGTCATTTCGGTCCCTCTGGGGTCGAATCTCGGGATTTAGCAGAGCTCTGAAGCGACGCCAATACCCTCACGCGGGTGGTCCAAACTTGGACGGTTCGGTCCCCCGGCCGGTCGCAATCGCCTCGAATGCTCACCCGTTGCTAGGCCGTACCCCTGCGGTCGAAGATGGGAAATGAAGTGGATCGGGTTTCAGCCCGGTTGCGCTGGGTAGATCCGGAGAGCATTACACCCCAGTCAAACGGAGGCGCGACCGTGAATACCGAACCTCCTCCCCCAACGACGACGTCGGCGGCAGCCATGAACATCCGCACTGAGAAAGACGCAAACCCACAGGTGTCCCCTGCCGGTGCGGACAAGCTGACCAAGTCGACCGGGGAGCTTTTACAAGACCTTGCATCTCAGATAACCGACCTCATTCACGATGAGGTCGAACTGGCCAAAGCCGAGATGTCCGAGAAAGTGAAGACCCTCGGTGTCGGCGCGGGCATGTTCGGCGGCTCGGCCCTGATGGGCATTTTCGCCGGGGCCGCGCTCATTGCCGCCGCTATTGCCGCCCTCGCCGGAGTCCTGTCGATTTGGGCGGCGGCGCTTATCGTCGGCGGCGGTTTAGCTGCCGTGGCGGGGATATTGGCCCTGTGGGGCAAGTCCGAGGTCGAACGGGCCAGCCCGCCCGTTCCCCAAAAGGCAATGAACAGCACCAAGGAGGATGTCACATGGCTGAAGACCCAAGCGCGATCCGCGAAGCCATAAACGAAACCCGCGCCGACCTGGCCGAGACCATCGACGCTCTGGGCCAGAAAGCGGACGTGAAGGCGCGAGGCGCCGACAAGTTGAACGAGGCCAAGGAGCAGGCCAAAGCCCAGGCGAGGGAAGTCGGCGATCGTATCCAACGAGCGCTACCCGACGAGGCGCGCCCGGGAGTGGCGAGAGCCATTGACCAAGCAAGGTCGACGAGGTCCACGGTCGGCGGCATCGCCCGGAAACGCATTGTGTTGGTGGCAGCTGCCGTCGTCGTCACCGCATTGATTCTTCGACGGAACCACCGGACGACCGGAGGGAGGGGTGACGGTGAAACTCCTCTATAAACCGTTAGGCCTCGTCATCAGCGTATTGGGAGGCGTTCTGGCGAGCGCCCTGTTCAAACGGGCATGGAAGTTCGTGGGGCATGAGGACGAGGCACCCGCGGCTACGGAGCGCAGCCGTGATTGGGGTGAGATCTTGTTGGCAGCGGGCCTACAGGGGGCGATCTTCGGTCTGGTCAAAGCGATCATGGATCGGGGGGGTGCGGTTTGGTTCCGAAAGGCAACAGGAACCTGGCCTGGTGACGAGGATTAAGAGCTGGCCGGCTACGCCCTCTCACGGCCGCTGATCTGTCATTCGCTAGGCGATGGCCCGTTCACCCGATGCCGTCCTCGCCACTCGGACTGCCAACAGCGATATCGGGGCGCACGAACAACTAACGCCGCGCTTTCCGCATGTGCGTCAACATGGTTGGGAGATGAGGCCGACGGGGCAGAAGTTGCCCAAGATGTGTTCTTTTCCGTCTGGCGCTCGCTCGCGCGGCCGTTATTGGTCAACTCCGTCGTAGTGCTGCCCTCGAGGTCAGCCAGGTCGAGCTCACGGTCGTCGAGATAATTCTTG
>DASXMT010000320.1:0-1554 GCA_036495505.1 Acidimicrobiales bacterium
ATCAGCGGTCACCGCGGCGACCAGGTCGTCTCCATTGTCGACGGCCGCAACAATCTCGATGCCATGGGCTTCGAGCATGCGGGTGAGGCCTTCCCTCAGCAAGAACTGATCTTCAGTGATCACAACTCGCATGGAATCTCCATTTGCACGAGAGTCGGTCCTCCGGATGGGCTCTGTAAGGAGATCGCGCCGTCGAAGGCCGCAAGTCGACGTTGGATCCCACGCAGCCCGGTGCCGCGTCCAGCGTCGGCCCCACCTCGACCGTCGTCTGCTACACAGATCGCAAGCTTCCCTTCCTGATAGCGGATTTCGATCCATGCACGGTGGGATTCGGCATGCTTGGTCACGTTGGCCAGCAACTCGGACACCGCAAAGTACGCAGCCGACTCGATCGGGGCCGGCGGGCGTCCGATCGGATCGGCTGTCACCTCCACTCGCGGCACCGAGTCCAGAGCCAGGGCGCGGATGGCGTCGACCAGGCCCCGGTCGGCGAGGACCGGTGGGTGGATGCCGCTGACCAGGGCGCGCAGATCGGCCAGCGCCATGCCCGACGCCTGCCGGGCTTCGACCAACAGCTGGCGAGCGCCTTCAGGGTCGGTGTCGAGGAGATCTTCCGCGGCGCTCAGCGTCATCCCCATCGCTACCAGGCGAGCTTGTGCCCCGTCGTGGAGGTCCCGCTCGATGCGTCGGATCTCGGCCGCGCTGGCGTCGATGGTCTCAGCACGGGTCTGAGCCAGGTGCCGCACCCGCTGGGCCAGCTCTGGGTCTTCGCGTGGACCGAGGACGGCGCGGGCCAAGGCACCGTAGGTCTGCAACAGAAGCGGCGCCGACCACACCGCCAAGACCGTCACGACTCCGCCCACCAGTCCGAGCACGACGCGGCCGAGGACTGACACATCGAACAGGCCGACGATTCCGTAGCCGACGCAGCCGATTAGTCCCGCCACCGCCAGGACGAGTGGCATCACTGCGAGGAGCCACCCGAACGAGGCGTTGATGACCATCCAGAGTATGTCCCACCAGGTGGCGGAGTCCGAGAGCATCCACCGCAGTCGGGGAATGCTGAGCCCCGCCACGTCTTCGTTGGTCGCCCGCACGTAGGAGTCGCGGATCGGAATCTGCAGCCATTCGTCCGAGAGCCGCCGGGTGATTTGGGCCAGTCGGCGAGACCCCACGAGCGCGCCTAGGAGGCCGTAGCGCACCACCAGGACATCGCCGGCCCAGAACAACGCGGCAAGCATGAGACCGAGGCGGGGACCGAAGCTGTGCAGCGCCAGCAACCCGAGCACGGCCAGGCCCGGCACGAGCATGGGAACGAGGAGGAGGGCGAGGCCGGCCACGGCCAGCCAGAAAAAGGCTGGTCCCCGGGCAAACGCGAGGGAGCTGGCCCGCGGGCTCCAACGAAAGCTGCTGCGCCGCGTCTCCATCACCTCGCATCACCCAGGTCGCATCGACGTCTCTCGTCCTACATCCCCAGTGTGCCGGACCCGGACGTCTCTTCGCAGTAGGGCTAGGAACCCAATACGGGGTGTACCTACGTCCACCCCGAAGACG